>CAJBAP010000334.1 GCA_903950295.1 uncultured Rhodocyclaceae bacterium | reverse complement strand
GACCGTGCGCGTCGAACTCAAGCCGGAATTCGCTCCGGCAACCGATGGCGTGATCGAGGCTGCTGCCGGTGAGTTGCGCCACCACATCAAGGCATTGATCGGCATCAACACCAGGATCGATGTGTTACCGGTTGGCGGTGTCGAACGTTCCGCCGGCAAGGCGAAGCGCATCGTAGACCTCAGAAGATGAAACCACATCACTGGCCCTGGACTTTCCTGTTCTTCAGCGCCCTTGGCGTTATCACGACCATCGTCGGTATCGCAGCCCTCGCCGGAGCGCTGAAAAACGTCCATCCGCTGCTCGCCGATGATCTCGCGGGTTGGGGACTGATTGTCTCGGCCATCGCTTTTTTCCTCTCCGGCGCCTTTCCGCTCGTGTTGCGGCGTCTTGCTGAACGCGAGGGGGCATGAAGCTCGAGCTTGCGACTTTGGGGGGCGGTTGCTTCTGGTGTCTCGATGCCGCGCTCAAGTTGCTGGAGGGCGTGCAATCTGTTGTCTCCGGTTACTGTGGCGGCTCAGGGAGTCACCCGACCTACGCGCAAATTTGCAACGGCGATACCGGCCACGCGGAGGTGGTGCGCGTCGAATTCGATCCGGCCATCATCGACTACCGAACGCTGCTCTCCGCGTTTTTCGCCATTCACGATCCCACCACGCTCAACCGACAGGGACACGACGTCGGCAGCCAGTACCGTTCGCTCATCTTTACGCACTCCGAAGAACAGGCCGCAACGGCTCGAACGCTGATCGCCGCGCTCGCCGCCGACCACACCTGGCTTGATCCTATCGTTACTGCCGTCCTGCCAGCGCCGACTTTCTGGCCCGCCGAGGATTACCATCAGAACTATTTCGCACAACACGCCGGTCAGCCTTATTGCCAGGCAGTAGTTGCACCGAAAGTCGCCAAGCTGCGCAAAAACTTCGCCGCCCGCTTGAAAGCCGTCTAAAAGCCCTGCATTGCCCCTGTAATTCCCGCTTCGCACGCTGCCAGCTTGGGCAGAATCCGCATATTTGCCACGGGTGTCTATGCCTTGACCAAGCGCGCGCATTGCCTGAAGACCGCAGCCCTGACCTGCCTGCTGGTGGCATGGCCGCTTTGCGCCAGTGCGCAGGCCACGGAAAAATTGCAGAGTGGCCTCTCTATCAGCAAAACGACGCCCGACAGCGGGAACGATCCACTCCAGATCTGGTTCAAAGAGCAGGACCGGTTGCTGGACGACATTCTTCTGCGGCTGGCGCGTATCGAGACTCTGGTCAGGGATCTGCATCGTCTGATCTCCCAGTTGCCCAACGCGGTCCAACCCACTGCGCCACTGCCATCTGCACCATCTCTACCTGTTGCACCGAGCGCCAACTTGCCCATTCCGGCAAGCGTGACAGCGCCCAGCGAAACGGGCTCCTCGCTGATTGACTGGGCGCCGCAACTGGCCGGTGGCGGCCTGCTTCTTGCGCTTTTGCTCTGGTGGTCACGGCGGCGGTCTGCCGAGGCGAAACCGGGCTCCACTGCCCGGCCACGCGCCGTCCCGCCAGCGCCGACTATTTTGCCGCCCGAGCGCTCACCCGCCCCCGCTCCTGCAAGGGTTGCCCCGCCCCCTGTTCCTGCCGCGCCCGCTGGCGTATCGATACAAGCGGCGGGGAAGCCAAACATTCAAGGCGCACAGAGTGCACAGGGCGATCAGGCCCTGGAGTTGGCAGAAATCATGCTCTCGATGGGTTTGGGGCGTGG
Source organism: uncultured Rhodocyclaceae bacterium (assembly GCA_903950295.1). The sequence goes on along the minus strand of CAJBAP010000334.1, from coordinate 1,504 downwards.
TGCGGCCCAGACACTGGCCGAGCAGATTCGTCATGAGCCGAAGCAGGCGTTGCGGCAATGGCTGAAACTGCTGGAGATTTATCGCCAGAACGGCCAGCAGGACGAGTTCGAACGCTCTGCCGAGGAGATGCGCCAACACTTCAATGTGCAGCCAGAAGACTGGCAGACGCGCCCCGAGGCCTATCGCAGCATTGCCGATTACCCGCACATCGCCGCGCGCCTCTCCGAGTTGTGGGGCAAACCTTCCTGTCTCAACTACCTCGGCAACCTGCTCGACGATAATCGCGGCGGTGCGCGCGCCGGCTTCCCGCAAACGGTGGCCGAGGAACTGCTGCTGCTCACCGCCATGCTGCGTGCGGAAGGCCTCGTTGCCGAAGTCGATGCGGCAGGGGATGCCGCCTAGACAGGATTGTCGATTTCGACGTAATCGCAGCTCAGGCCGAAGTGTTCGGCCAGATGTGCGCCCAGCGCCATGACGCCGTAACGCTCGGTGGCATGGTGCCCGGCGGCGAGATAGGGAACCCCGGATTCGCGCGCCAAATGCGTGGTCTGCTCCGAAATTTCCCCACTCATGAACAACTCGGCGCCGGCGCCGATCGCCGCCTCGAACCAGTCTTGCGCGCCACCGCTGCACCAGGCGACACGGCGCACTGATTGCTGCGCAGCGCCAATCAACAGCGGTACTCGTCCCAGTACCTGCTCCGCAGTGCGGGCCAACTCGCTGGCAAAAGTCGGCGCTGGCAGGACGGCAAGGCAGCCCAGTTCGTGCTCGCCGAAGTGGCGCTCGATGGTCCAGCCAAAGCGCGCTGCGAGTTGTGCGTTGTTGCCCAGTTCCGGATGCGCGTCAAGCGGCAGGTGATAGGCAAACAGGTTGATGTCGTGGGCCAGCAGGGTTTGCAAGCGGCGCTTGCGAAAGCCCGTCACGCGACCATCTTCGCCCTTCCAGAACCAGCCGTGATGCACGAGGATCGTATCGGCCCCGCGCTCCACCGCTGCATCGATCAGCGCCTGGCTAGCGGTAACGCCACAGACGATGTGCTTCACCTCGGCGCGTCCTTCCACTTGCAGCCCGTTTGGGCAATAATCGCGGAAGCGCTCCGACTCCAGCAAGCCATTCAGATAAGCGCCTAATTCTTCACGCAGCATTTTCTTTCCTTCCCGCCAAATTCACATGCATCGATTGTGGCTCATTTTTGCCCAGGCCGTCACGGTCAGCGTCGCCGCGCTATTTGTCGTGCAGACCCTCAAACCGGAATGGCTATCGGCCAGACTGCCCATAGCCAATAACAGTCCGGCCATTGTCGCCATCCAGCAGGCGCCATCAGGAAGCGGTAGTGACACCCGCAAGGTGGCGACCTATGCTGATGCGGCCCAGACAGCCTTGCCGGCCGTGGTGCATATCTTCACCAGCCAGGAAGTACGCCGCCACCCTTTCATCAACGATCCGGTGTTCCGCCACTTTTTCGGTGACCGCTTCGGCCCCGACAGCCAGCGTCAGTCAGGG
>CAJBAP010000333.1 GCA_903950295.1 uncultured Rhodocyclaceae bacterium | reverse complement strand
TCGGCCAGGACGGTGCCCTGATGATCGGCCGATTCCATGTCGATGAAGTCAACGATGATGATGCCGCCGAGGTTGCGCAGGCGCAACTGGCGGGCGATGGTCTGTGCCGCTTCGAGATTGGTCTTGAAGATGGTGTCGTCGAAGTTGCGCGCGCCGACAAAGGCGCCGGTATTGACGTCGATGGTGGTCATCGCCTCGGTCTGGTCGATGATCAGGTAGCCACCGGATTTCAGGTCGACACGGCGCGCCAGCGCTTTCTGAATTTCGTCCTCGACGGCATACAGGTCGAACAGCGGCCGCTCGCCGGTGTAATGCACCAGCAGCGGCGCAAGTTGCGGCATGTATTCGTGGGCGAAGGCGGAGAGTTTCTGGAAGTTTTCGCGCGAGTCGACGACGATGCGACCTGTTTCGGGGCCAGCCAGATCACGTAGCACGCGCTGGGCGAGTGTGAGGTCATGGTGTAACTGGATGGGTGCCGCCGCATTTTGCGCGCGGTGGCGAATTTCCTGCCAGAGACGACGCAGATAAGCGATGTCGGCAGCCAGCGCAGTATCGCTGGCATTCTCGGCCATGGTGCGCACGATAAAGCCGCCGGTCTCGTCGGCGGGCAGCAATTGCTGGATGCGTTCGCGCAAGGCTTCGCGCCCGGCTTCGCCGTCGATCTTCTGCGAAATACCGATGTGGTGTTCCTGTGGCAGGTAAACCAGCAGCCGGCCGGCCAGTGAAATCTGCGTGGATAGACGCGCGCCCTTGGTGCTGATGGGATCCTTGAGTGCCTGCACCATCAGCGTTTCGCCTTCGACGATGAGCCGCTCGATCGGACGCAGGCCCGCCTTGTCGCCGTTTTTTTCGCTCCAGATATCGGCGACGTGGAGGAAGGCGGTGCGTTCCAGCCCGATCTCGATGAAGGCGGATTGCATGCCCGGCAGCACGCGTACCACGCGGCCGAGATAGATGTTGCCGACGATGCCACGCCCGCCGATACGTTCCATGTGCAGTTCCTGCACGGCGCCTTGCAGCATCAAGGCGACACGGGTTTCCTGCGGGGTGAAATTGACGAGGAACTCTTCGTTCATACCGGATAGCCGAAAGCGCGCAGCAGCAGCGACGTTTCGCACAGCGGCAAACCGACGATGCCGGAGTGGCTGCCGCGAATCTCCTCGACGAACATCGCGGCGCGGCCCTGGATGCCGTAAGCGCCGGCCTTGTCGTGGGGGTCGCCGCTGGCGACATAGCGCTGTATTTCGTCGTCGGTCAGCGCGCGAAAGCACACCTCGCTCACCGATAGTCGATGCTCCAGACGCCCCTCCTCATTTCCTCCGGCGGCAACGGCGACCGCCGTCAGTACCCGGTGCGTGCGACCGGACAAGCGGCCGAGAATGGCGGTGGCATCGGCATCGTTTTCGGGTTTGCCAATGATGGTGCCATCGACGTCGAGCGTGGTGTCGGCCGCCAACACTGGTCGTGCCGGCAGGTGGCGAAATTGCAGCAGGCTCGCACCATGCCGCGCCTTAGCGGTAGCGACGCGCAGCACGTAGGCATCGGGAGTTTCTCCGGGCAGCGGATCTTCGCAGGTTGCTCCGTCGATACGGCTACCGCCACGAAACAGCAGCAGGTCGAAGCGCACGCCGATCTGGGTGAGCAACTCGCGGCGCCGCGGGCTTTGCGAGGCGAGGTAGATGCGGGGTTCGAGGGTGGTCATGGTGTCTCCGAAGGGCCGCCCCAAGGAGACACGCGCCCCCTTGTGGGGGGCAGCGAGCCGAATTTGCGAGCGTGGGGGGCCATATCTTAATCTCGATGGTAAGGATGGCCGATTTGCAGGCTGTGGGCGCGATAGAGTGCCTCGGCCAGCACGACGCGGGCGAGACCGTGCGGCAGGGTGAGCGA
>CAJBAP010000332.1 GCA_903950295.1 uncultured Rhodocyclaceae bacterium | reverse complement strand
TCCCAGAAAGGCGCTCCTGTCGGACTCTACGCTGAATCAGGAGATATTCCTTTCCGGGGGTCAATTCGTTCCGATCATGCCATGCACGTGATCGTCAGCTTAATGAGGCACATCGGTCGCACAGGGACGCCATATTTCGACTCTGCCAGTGACTCTCGCTTGCCTGAATGTCGAAGCGGAGTTACCAACTGTCAAAGACCGCAAACGCTGCACTGCCGAAGTTCAGACGGGGAAAGTTGGTGCCTCCGATTGAATGGCCGGTTCGTAGGAAGACTTGAATTGAACGGCGGCTATGGAGCGATTTCCCCAGTGTCCCTTCATGGCCGGTACTTGCCCGAGGCGTCGCCGACCTGAATGGCCGTAACCGCTGCTTATGCAGTCGGTAAGCCTGAGAATCTGACCGGCGCATCAGGGTCGTAGACGCCGTCCCGCCAGCACCGACTTTTCTGAATTTATCAGACTGTTATTCGTCGTGAACCGTCAAGGCACTGCGGTTGATCTCGACGAACTTGCCAGTTTCCAGTGCATTCAGAATAGCGGTGAGATTGGCGCGCAGCAGAGTTTCCAGCTCCGCGTTGCCGATATTGCCGGTTGCAATCAGCAGCAGTTTCTCGGGACGACCTGAAACCAGATAGGACTGCACGAAATCGTCGTCCTTGGTCACAACGATGCAACTCTCGCGCTTGGCAATATCCGGAATTACCGAATCGGGCGTGCGGTTTCCCAGCGGCAAATCCAGCGTGTGCCAAACATCGTGCCCGGCTTCCCGCAGCCATGCGCAAAGCCGGCGCGGCAACTGTGCATCGACCAGAAAATTCATGCGGCCAGACGATCCATTCGCGTCACATGGGCAAGTCGCGCGGCGTAGGAGAGCGCAGCAAAAACGTCCTCGCGTTCCAGATCTTCATAGTCGGCCAGTATCTCTTCGACGCTCATTCCTCCCGCCAAGAGTTCGAGCAGGCCTTCCACCGGATAGCGCAAGCCGCGAATACAGGGCTTGCCGTGGCAAATGTCAGGGTCAAGGGTAATACGAGATCGGTAGCACTCATCGTTGACTCCTCTTGATTGCAATGTGCAAAGGGATGAATTACCCCCGCCGCCAAGTCGTTCCCTGTGGCCCATCTTCCAGCACGATACCCGCCGCCTTTAATTCGTCGCGGATACGATCAGATTCGGCGTAATTCTTCGCCTTCTTCGCCGCATTGCGGGCGATGACTTTGGCGTCGATCTCCTCGGCGCCCAGGCCATCGGCAGCCGCCGGACACGCTTGCAGGAACTCGACCGGATCACGCTGCAGCAATCCCAGCACGTCCGCCAATCCCTTGAGTTGGGTGGCCAGTTTGGCATCCTTGCTGCGGTTCAGTTCGTTGGCGATATCGAACAGCACGGCGACGGCCTCGGGGGTAGCGAAGTCATCGTCCATCGCCTCGCGGAAGTGGCAGGCGTAGGCTTCGTCCCAGTCGATTGTCGCCGCAACATCGAAGCCCTTCAGTGCCGTGTAAAGGCGCGTCAGCGCGGCGCGGGCATCGTCGAGATGGTCGTCGGAGTAGTTGAGCGGACTGCGGTAGTGGGCACGCAGGATGAAGAAACGCACCACCTCGGCATCGTATTGCTTGAGGATGTCGCGGATGGTGAAAAAGTTGCCGAGCGACTTCGACATCTTTTCGCTCATTTCACCCTGCTGGACGCGGACGAAACCGTTGTGCATCCAGTAGTTGACGAAGGTCTTGCCGTGGGCACCCTCGGATTGCGCGATCTCGTTTTCGTGGTGGGGAAACTGCAAATCTTGGCCGCCGCCGTGGATGTCGAAGTGCTGGCCCAGCAATTGCGAACTCATCGCAGAACACTCGATGTGCCAACCGGGGCGGCCGATACCCCAGTTCGACTCCCACTTCACCTCGGCCGATTCCTCGTCCTTGGCATGCTTCCAAAGCACGAAATCGAGCGGATCATTCTTGCCTGCCATGACATCGACGCGTTCGCCAGCACGCAAGTCTTCGAGCGCCTTGCCGGAAAGCTTGCCGTAGCCGGCAAATTTGCGCACCGAATAGCACACGTCGCGATTGGCCGCGAGATAGGCATAACCGTTCTTTTCGAGGGTGCCGATCATGGCCAGCATCTGCGGCACATACTCGGTGGCGCGCGGCTCATGATCGGGTGCCTGAACACCCAATGCAGCCGCATCTTCACGCATGAAGCCGATGAAACGATCGGTCAGCGCACGCACCGTTTCGCCGTTTTCAGCCGCACGTTTGATGATTTTGTCGTCAATATCGGTGATGTTGCGCACATAGGTCACCGCCAGCCCACTCGCCCGCAACCAGCGCACCACCATGTCAAAGACCACCATCACCCGGCCGTGGCCCAGGTGGCAGAAGTCATACACGGTCATGCCGCAAACGTAGAGGCGCACCCTGCCGGGCTCAATGGGGATAAATTCCTGGGGAGTGCGGGCGAGAGAGTTGTAGATTTTCAGCATGGGTAAGCTTTGATGGGGCCGAGGGTGAAAAAGGGATGGAAAAGTATTGTATTAGCGCTTTAGACGGGGGCCGGAAGGGTCGCCGGGGGGCGCTTCTTTGCTAGAATCATACGTTGAAATTTTCTGCCCGGACCAGTACAGCATGCCAATTTTTCCCGCTTCCCCGACCGTTTTACGGCCGCGCATGAATTTGCGGGCATTCACCTTGGCATTGGGGCTGGCAGTGTTCGGGCTGATCGCTGCACCGGTTCACGCCCAAAGCCTCGACGAAGCCAGTCAGTTGTTCAAGTCGGGGCAACACGCCAAGGCTCTCGAACAGGTCAATCGTTATCTCGCCGCCAAACCCAAGGATGCCCAGGGGCGCTTTCTCAAGGGCATCATTCTCACGGGCATGAACAAGACCAGCGATGCGATCGCGGTGTTTCAGAAACTTACCGAAGACTATCCCGAGCTGCCCGAACCCTACAACAACCTCGCGGTCATCTACGCCCAGCAGAAGCAATACGAAAAAGCCAAGCAGGCGCTGGAGATGGCGATCCGCACACATCCGGCCTACGCCACCGCGCACGAAAACCTCGGCGACATCTATTCACGACTGGCCAGCCAGGCTTACGGCAAGGCACTGCAGATCGATTCGTCGAACGCCTCGGCACTAACCAAGCTGGCCATGATCGACGATCTGGTCGGCGGTGGAAAAGTCGGCGCTGGCAAGACGGCAAGTACGCAAGCCGCACCCATCGCCCCTGTCGCTGCGCCTGTTGCCGCCGTAGTGACACCTCCCGCCCCGACCGTCGTCGCCAGCGCGAACAGCAAACCTGTCGAACCAGCCAAACCAACACCTGCGCCAGTACTCAAGCCCGTCGAGGCAAAGCCGGCTGACGTCAAACCTGCAGAGACCAAGCTTGCCGAAGTCAAACCAAGCCCGACGCCAGCACCCAAAGCTGAACCCGCCAAGCCTGAGCCGGCCAAGGCTGGTGACAGCAACGGCGAAATCACCGCAGCTATCGATGGCTGGCTGGGCGCCTGGTCCAAGAAAGATGTGAAGACATACCTGGCCCATTACGCCAAGGATTTCCAGACGCCCGATGGCCAGACACGCAAGGACTGGGAAACCGATCGCAGCCAGCGCGTCGGCAAACCCGGCAAGATCGAGGTGGGCCGCGACAAGCTATCCATCAAGGTCGAAGGCAGCGACAAGGCCGTCGTGCGCTTTCGCCAGAGCTACAAGTCGGCCAGCTTCAATTCTTCTTCCGGCAAGACGCTGGTGCTGGTCAAGCGTGATAGCAAGTGGCTGATCCAGCAAGAGCGGGTGGGCGGATGAGCGCGCTGGGCAAACTCATCGGCGCCGCCATAGCTGGATTCTTCTGCGTTCAGGGCGCACTGGCGGATGTCTATGTTCCCCCGCGCTACACCGACTCCGGCCCCGAACCGCTGTTGCATCGCGTCTTTGAGCTGATCGAGCAAAATCGCTGGGGATACGCACTCAGCGAGACCGAAGCCCTGCTCAAGGCCTACCCGAATTTCCGGCTCGGTCACCTCATCAAGGGCGATCTGCTGACGGCCCGCATCAGCCCGCTGAAGACATTTGGTGAAGGCGGTAGCCAAAATGCCGGCGAACAGGTTGCCGACCTGCGCGAAGAGGCCATTGCCCGTCTGCGGGCCTACCAGAACAAGCCGCATGAAACCCAGGTGCCACGCTACCTGCTGCAGATGCGCCCCGACCAGAAACACGCCGTAGTGGTCGATACCCAGAAGGCGCGCCTCTACCTTTATCAGAACGACAATGGCACGCCGCGCTTCGTCGCCGACTATTACATCTCGCATGGCAAGCTTGGCGCCGACAAGCTGAAAGAGGGCGACAAGAAGACTCCGGTCGGCGTCTACCACGTCACCTCGAGTTTGCCGCGCCAGAAACTCACCGACTTCTACGGTAGCGGCGCCTTCCCTATCAACTACCCGAATACCTGGGACAAGAAGATGGGGCGCAACGGCCACGGCATCTGGCTGCATGGCACGCCCTCCGATACCTTCTCGCGTCCGCCAAAAGCCTCCGATGGTTGCGTCGTGCTGGCCAACACCGACCTCGACGCGCTGGCAAAAAATCTGCAGATCGGCAGCACACCCGTCATCATCAGCAACAGTATTGAATGGCTGTCGCTCGATGATTGGCAGGCCGAACGCAAGTCGCTGCTGGGCATGATCGACGCCTGGCGGCGCGACTGGGAAAGCCTCGACATCGAGCGCTACGCCCGCCACTACGCCCGCGACTTTGCCGGCGACGGCAAGAATCTGGAGGCCTGGCTTGCCCAGAAGAAAAAGGTCAATGCCAGCAAGCAGTGGATCAAGGTCGCCACCCAAAACATCAGTCTGTTCCGCAATCCGGGCAAGGACGAATACGTCGTCGTCACCTTCGAGCAGGATTATCAAAGCAGCAACCTGTCGAACCGGATGCAAAAGCGTCAATACTGGATCAAGGAAGACGGGCGCTGGAAAATCGCCCACGAAGACGCCGTATAGACGCCGTTTAGCCTGCCGTATTTTTTCCCCGGAGCCATTTCATGAAGAAACTGCTTGTTCTGCTGTCAGCATTTTGCCTGTCGCTACCTGCCACGATTGTCTGGGCTGCCAACCCGCAGGTTGAACTCAAGACCAACCAGGGTGTGATCGTCCTTGAACTTGATGCCGAGAAGGCACCCAAGACGACTGAGAACTTTCTTCAGTACGTCAAGGATGGTTTCTACAATGGCACCGTATTCCATCGTGTCATCGATAATTTCATGATCCAGGGCGGTGGTTTTACCCCCGAGATGAAGCAGAAGGACACGCGCGCCCAGATCCCCAACGAGGCCAAGAATGGTCTAAAAAACGTCACCGGCAGCATTGCCATGGCACGCACGTCCGACCCACATTCGGCCTCTGCGCAGTTCTTCATCAACCTCATCAACAACAGCCCGCTCGACTATCCATCTCGTGACGGGTGGGGCTACGCCGTGTTCGGCAAGGTAGTCCAAGGCATGGATGTCGTGCAGAAAATCGCCAAGGTCGCCACCGGCAACGTCGGCGGACACCAGAACGTTCCTGCCACCCCCATCATCGTCGAATCAGCAAAACTTTTACCCGAGAAGAAATAAGGAATTCCAGAATGATCAAGCTCACCACCAATCACGGCACCATCACCCTCGAACTCGATGCCGAAAAGGCACCGAAAACCGCCGCCAACTTTCTCGCCTATGTCGAATCCGGCCACTACGATGGCACGGTGTTTCATCGCGTCATCAATGGTTTCATGATCCAGGGCGGTGG
>CAJBAP010000331.1 GCA_903950295.1 uncultured Rhodocyclaceae bacterium | reverse complement strand
GCAGAGAGCGCACCAGGTCGATGGCGTTGCCGCCCGCCAGCAGCGCCGGCAGGGCGCGCACCGCGAGTTCGCACGGGCCCGCAGCAGCGATGGAAAAACCAAGCAGGGCTAGCGCCTCGGACTGGTCTCCGGCCGTCGCCATTTCGGGTTCGCTGGCGGAGAGCACAAGCGGCACCAACAATGCCTGCGTCGCCGGTGGCCCGGCATCGAGACTCTGTTTCAGTTTTTCGTAAAGGATGCGCTCGTGCGCGGCGTGCATGTCCACCAGCACCAGGCCGTTTTCACTCTGGGCGAGGATATACACACCGTGCAGTTGCGCGAGGGCGTAGCCGAGCAGCGGTGCGGCGCCCTCCGGCGACGTGGGGGGCGAGCTTGGCTGATCGGCAATCGCCGAGCGGGCGAACTCAAGGTACGGTCGTGCGGCTGGCTCGCCGACCATCAGGGCGGATTGGCGCGCAGGGGAAAAAGTCGATGGTACGAACCTCGGCGCGGGCGGCTCCTGGCTTGCGGCGCTGGAAAGCGGAGTGGCCAGCGTGCGCTGCAGCGCATGGAACACAAACTGATGAATACCGCGCGCATCGCGAAAGCGCACCTCGGTCTTGGCTGGATGCACGTTGACATCGACGCCGGCCGGGTCGAGCTCAAGAAACAGCACGTAGGCCGGATGCCGCTGGCCATGCAGGATGTCGGCCCAGGCCTGGCGTGCGGCATGCGTCAGCAACTTGTCGCGCACATAGCGGCCATTGACGAAGAAGTACTGCTCGTCGCGCCCCGAGCGTGAATACGCCGGCAGGGCGGCAAGGCCCGAAAGCCTCAGGGGACCGGCCGCCGCATCCAGCGGGCGTGCGTGCGGGAAGAAGTCCTCGCCGATGATCTCTCGGGCGCGCCGCGAAAACTCGGCGCTGGCGAGACGGCGTTTTGCGCTGCCGTTGTGCGATAGCGTGAAGGCGACATCGGGCCGGGCCAGCGCCATGCGCCGCAGCACCTCGTCGCAATGGGCGAATTCGGTGGTCTCGGTCTTGAGAAACTTGCGCCGCGCCGGGGTGTTGAAATACAGGTCGGCGACTTCGATCACCGTGCCTCCAGCCAGTGCCGCCGGTTCGACCGCGCTCGCCTCGCCACGCAGGCGAAAGGCATGGGCGTGCGCGGCATGCTTGCTCGTTATCGTGACACGCGCCACCGAGGCAATCGAGGCCAGCGCTTCACCGCGAAAGCCGTAGCTGCCGACCCGTTCCAGATCGGCGAGGCTCCCGATCTTGCTGGTGGCATGACGCGCCAGCGCCAGGCGCAAATCGTCGGGCGCAATGCCGCCGCCGTCGTCTGCGACGCGAATCAGGCGCACGCCGCCTTCTTCCAGGTGCACGTCGATCCGGGTAGCACCCGCGTCGAGACTGTTTTCGAGCAGTTCCTTGAGCACCGACGCCGGACGCTCGACCACCTCGCCGGCGGCGATCTGGCTGATCAGGAGGTCGGGAAGCGGCTGGATGCGTGGCATGGGGAGTAATTATAGGGGGTAGGGTAAACTCCGCCGCCATGGAACTCCTAGCCCAACTAATCGATATCGTCCTGCACCTCGACAAGCACCTCGCGCTGATGGTTGCGGAGTACGGTGTGTGGATCTACGCGATCCTCTTCGCCATAGTTTTTTGCGAGACCGGTCTGGTGGTCACGCCCTTCCTGCCGGGCGATTCGCTGCTCTTTGTCGCCGGCGCTCTGGCAGCCGAAGGTATCGGTGGCGGCGGCATGGATATCCAGATACTGATTGCCGTGCTGCTCAGCGCCGCCGTGCTGGGCGACAACGTCAATTATGCCATTGGGCGCTGGGTGGGAAGCCATATCCTGCGCTGGGGTGAGGGTTCGCGCTTCTTCAATCGCGCCGCCTACGACATGGCTCATGGCTTCTACGAACACTATGGTGCCATGACCATGACGATGGCGCGTTTCGTGCCTCTGGTGCGGACTTTTGCCCCCTTCGTCGCCGGCGTGGCACGCATGACCTATCCGCGCTATTTTGTTTTCGACTTTCTCGGCGCCATCCTCTGGGTGTTTTCGCTGACTCTGGCCGGCTACTGGTTCGGCAACCTGCCCATAGTGAAAAACAATTTGTCGCTCGTCATCATCGGCATTGTCGTTCTCTCGGTGTTGCCGATGCTGATTGGCTGGTTGCGTGAGCGCCGGTCCGGCGCGCGCTCATGAAGCGGCGTGACTGTCTGACTGCTCTGTTGATATTGCCAGTGTTATCCATGGCCGGCTGCGTTTCCGGCCCCAAACAATTTGCCAAGACCGACATCGATCGCATTGCCGACCTGCATCGCCGAGAGGTCAACGCCAGTGTGCGGCGTCTGGCTGAAAAGCTCTATCGGCGCAATCCGCGCGAGTGGAGGAAAGGCGGCCACGCCACGCTGGAAGTTGCGGTGGCGCAACTGGCCGATCCTACGCTGGCGGGGCACTCTCCTGTGCCAGATGGCCAGCGCGGTACCGCGCTCTTGCTCGTCGGCCTGCGCGATGATTACCCGCACGATCGCGTTGCTGCCTTCGTCGGGGGGTTGGCCAACATGCTCCACGACGCCTTCGAGGGCAAGCTGGAGTTTTTTGTTCTCGACGAGCTCGATGCCCAGAAGCTCTACAACGCAGCCCGCAACCTCGAGATCGCTGCCTGGAAACTGGCGAATGCACGGCGCAGTCAGCCTGAGGGGGATATTCCGGCCGGCGCCCCAATCCTCTTTTCCAACGAGATGAGTCCGGTGCAGAATCTCAGCTTCGAGCGCGAGTTCGGTCGTCTGATCGGCAACCTCGATCTGCTGACGCAAACGGTTGCCGACAAGACGAACCGTACTGTCGTCAAAATTGTCCAGAACATCGCCGCCGCCGTATTCTTGCCCATTTAAATGAAAAACTACGTCATCCTCATCTCCGGTCGCGGCAGCAACATGCAGGCGCTGATCGATGCCCATCTCCCCGGCACCTGTACCGCCGTCGTCAGCAACCGCCCGGATGCCGCCGGGCTGGATTGGGCGGCAGCACGCGGCGTGCCGACCGTGGTGGTCGACCACAAGAACTTCGCTTCCCGAGATGCCTTTGACGCAGCTCTCGCCGCCACGATCGAAGGCTACAGCGCTGATGTGGTTTTCCTGGCGGGCTTCATGCGCGTTCTGACCGAATCCTTCGTGCGGCGTTTCGAGGGACGTCTTGTCAATATTCACCCATCCCTGCTGCCGGCTTTTCCCGGTCTGCACACGCATGAGGCGGCTTTGCAAACGGGCGTGCGCGTGCATGGTTGTACGGTGCATTTCGTCACCCCTGCGCTCGATTGCGGGCCGATCATCGTGCAAGCGGTAGTGCCGGTGCTGGCGGGCGATACTGCCGATGCTCTCGCGGCGCGTGTGTTGGCGCAGGAACACAGCGTCTATCCACAGGCCGCGCGTGGCCTTCTGGCGGGGCACTGCCGTTTGGACGCCGGGCGTGTTGTCTGGACTGAGGATGCCACACCCG
>CAJBAP010000330.1 GCA_903950295.1 uncultured Rhodocyclaceae bacterium | reverse complement strand
TTGATCACAAAGTCTCCCCCTTCATGGGAAGGGGGCTGGGGGAATGGGGGCATTCATATTGCCCTCAGCTTGCCCCGTGCTCAACCAGAAAGTCCTTCACCCAGTGCTCGGCACGCGCACCAGAGAAACGTCCCTTGATCTCGCCGCCGATGAACAGCAGCACGGTCGGGAAACCCTTGAGGCCGTAGCGGCCTGCCAGCTTCATGTTAGCGCCCTCATCCACCTCGATCTTGGCCAGCTTGATCTTGCCGGCCAATGCGTTCGTCACGCGTTCCAGCACCGGCGTCAGCGCGCGACAGGGCGGACACCAGTCGGCCCAGAAATCGACGATAACGGGTGTGGTTTGCGAAGCCTCGAGCACGGCCGTCTCGAAACCGGCCAGATCGACATCGAAGATGTAATCAGGTTGGGGATGATGGGAATGCAAGGTTTTCTACTCCTGTTGTTTGGGCCAGAGCCAGGCTGCGCCGCGCACGCCGGAAGAGTCGCCATGACGATTTTTCACCAGTCGCGTCGCGACCGCATCCGAAAACACCTGCTCACCCCATAACCGGGGCACCCGATCATACAGCCGGTCGAGATTGGAGAGGCCACCGCCCAGCACGATCACGTCCGGGTCGAGAATATTGATGACTTGGGCCAGCGCCCGTGCCAGCCGCTGTTCATAGCGCGCCATGGCGGCTGCATTTTCGGCACCACCATCAGCCGCCAGCGCCGGGCCGGAAAGAAAAGTCTCGACGCAGCCGCTGCGACCACAGTAGCAGGGCGGATGCACCGGTTCGGCACCAGGCAAAGGATTGTGTCCCCATTCGCCGGCAATGGCATTTGCGCCGAGCAGAACCTGGCCATTCACCACGATGCCGCCGCCGACACCGGTGCCGAGGATCACGCCGAACACCACCGCCGCCCCTGCCGCCGCGCCATCGGTCGCTTCCGAAAGCGCGAAACAGTTGGCATCGTTGGCCAGTCGCACCGGTCGCCCGAGCGCCACCTCGAGGTCGGCCCGCAGGGGTTGGCCGATCAGCCAGGTGGAATTGGCATTCTTGATGAGTCCAGTCACCCGTGACTCGGCACCCGGGATACCCACGCCAACGCTTGCCGTCCCGCCAGTCCCACGGGGATTTCCTTCGGTCACGCCGACTTTTTGTTCAGCGGCGTTCACCAAACCGACGATGGTTGCAACAGTGCCCGCATAGTCGCCGCGCGGTGTTGCTACCCGCTCGCGCAGTAACTCGCGCCCATCATCGGCCAGCGCGATGATCTCGATTTTCGTGCCGCCGAGATCAACACCGAAACGCATCACGCATCATCGCCCACGAAGGGATTGTTGCGTCGCTCCTCGCCGAAGGAGGACATCGGCCCGTGGCCGGGGATGAACTCGAAGTCATCGCCGAGCGGAAAAAGTTTTTCGCGGATGGCGCGAATCAAGGTGGCGTGGTTGCCGCGCGGAAAGTCGGTGCGGCCAATCGAGCCGGCGAACAACACGTCGCCAACGATGGCAAGCTTGCCCGGTTGGTCGATGAAACAGATGTGGCCGGGCGTATGGCCAGGCGTATGCAGCACATCGAGCGTCAGGCCGCCAACCGTGACGGTGTCGCCGTCTTCCAGCCAGCGGTCGGGCGTGATTGCCGACGTCGCGGGAAAACCGAACATGCGGCACTGCTCGGGCAGTTGGTCGAGCCAGAAGGCTTCCTCGCGCTGCGGCCCTTCGACCGGGACGTTCAGCCGCGCGGCAAGATCGGCGGTGCCACCGACATGGTCGATGTGACCATGGGTAAGCAGAATCTTCTCGGCCTTGAGATTTTTTGCCTTGATGACATCGACGATCGCGTCGACATCACCACCGGGATCGACCACGGCGGCCTGGCGGGTAGCCGGATCCCAGAGAATCGAACAATTTTGGGCGAAGGGGGTAACGGGGAGAATGAAGTATTCCATGATCTGCGGGCGACCTCAGTGCGCTACAAATGCCAGACCCGCCAACAGGATGCCGGCCAGGATGAACAGGCCGATGATGATGCCTTTCCATGGCGCCGGTTTTTCGGCGTAGGGGTCGATCAGCGAACATTCGGCGTTGAGCGGCAGTGTGGCCAGTTGTGTCAGCGAGGTGCCGAAGGGAATGTTGATGCGCGCCCGGGCATTCACCGCCCAGCCATTGGCGTCGAGCAGCGGTCCGAGGTTGCGGGCATGCAACTTGAACCAGGCGACCACCACCGCCGGCCCGGAGATCAGTAGCAACAGGCCAATGATGGCCAGCGGCAGTTGCCAGAAGCGCAGGCCAAGCAGGCCAGTGACGACGGAAGCCAGCGCCGTACCGAGCGCGCCAACCGCCAGGCCGATGGCGGCGAAGATGCCGGCGAACTTGCCGACGTCGAAAGGGGCCACGGGTAACGCAGGTGACTGGGGCGTTTTGGCGGAAGTATCGATCTTGCTGCCCACCCCGGCGGCGGTTGTGGCGAGCTTGCTCTCCACCGCCCCGGCCTTGCTGGCGGCGAATTTCTGCAGCTGCTCGGCAACCATCCGCGCCAGTTTCTTGTAGGGCGACCAGAAGGCCTGCCGCAGGCTGATTGGATGATCGACGATCCGGGTGATCGTGGCGTCCCAGTCATTGCCCTGACGATCGTAGAACACACCGTTGCGGCCGACCATCAACTGATCGCTGTCGCCGGCGGTGAAAGCGGCGGCGATGGTCTGCTGCTCGGCACCCCGCTTGCAGTCGCAATAAACCAGGCAGAGACGCGAGAGCCCGGCGAGCGCGGCATGCTTGGCGGCATCGTTGACAGCGACCGTGAGTTCGCAGGCGCGGCCATCGAGGTAGAGCGTGCCGATCTGGAACATGGCCGGGCTCTGGTGCGTGTAGAAATCCTTGAAAGCGACGAAGTTGTTGGCGAGCGGCATGAGGTCACGGCAATAGCGTGCCAGGCGCTCTAGTGCCAGCACGCCATCGCCCATGGCTGCCGCATCCGGCTTGGCGGCCAGCCACGTGGCGTAGGGCGCGAACCGGTCCTTCAATGTCTGCCAGTCGGCGGCGGTAAGCGTGTCGCGGGCGCCGATGAACGGTGTGACGACTCTTTCCCGCAACGTGACAAGAGCGTCCGACCAGGCCGGATTGACGCCCTCCATGAGGGGAAGTGCCGTCCCGCCAGCGCCGACTTTTGCCAGGGGCAGGGCGGCAACGGCGTCTGCGGTCGGCGCCAGCGCACCGGCGGCAAGCGCCTTCAGCGCATCTTCAGAAGCATTGAGCATCGCGGCGGCACGCTCATCGAAAGCTGCCAGCCGGCAGCGCGTGAAAAAGTCGTCAACCTTGGCGGCAACCGCCTGGAAACTTTCATAGGCAACAGCAGTATCCGCGCCCAGTGGCTGGGCTGCTGCGCCAGCGGTTTCCCAGACCGCTACCGCTTTCTCGGCAAAGCGCGCCTGCGCGGCGCTGGCAGCCTCGACCGTGACAACATCGCCGCCACTATCTGCCAACACCTCGCGCGCCGCGGCGGCAATGCTTGCACCTTCTTCGTCATCGGCGCGGATTGCCGATACCGGCACACCGGCAGCCTTGCCCGTTAGTACCGCGGTTTCGATCAGTCGCTCTCCCGCCCAGCGCACGGCAGCAATCAGCTCGGGGGCGCGGATGTGGCCGTCGTTATCGCTATCGATCAGCGCCAGGGTGCGGCGATCAAATTCGCTCCCCGCCACCGGGCAGGAAAGGGCAACCCAGAGCTTCTGATCCAACTCGCCGATGGCGAGCAGGTCAGTGGACGTATCGATACGTGGCTGGTCGAAGCCGCCGGCGCGGAAAAAGCGCCAAGTGTGAAGCGTGTGAGATTTGGCAGTCATGGGATAGGCTGGTGACGAAAAATGCGATGTTACCCCGGCGCGAGATGTTGACGAATATTGACGAAAGTGGTGCAGCATGCGTATGCTTGCTGGTTCAAAACCTAATATCCAAATGGGGATTTCATGAACTCCAATCATGCTGGCGGGCCGTCGATCCTGCGTAATCTGTTGCTTTCCTATCTCGGCTTCGGCCTCGGGGTGGCACTGGTTTTCCCCTTCTATGCAAATTTCTTCGTCGAGTGGAAGCCCGGCATGCTGCCCTGGTTCGTCGCCGGTTGCGTGGTGGCTGGCGTATCGATCGGCTTGGCCAATTACTATTTGCTGAATACCATCCTGCTCACCAAGCTGCGGCGTATTGCCGAAGTGGCCAATCAGATTTCGAACAAGGACTTGACGCACACTTGTTCCATGCGCAGTGCCGATACCATCGGCGAGATCGTCGATAGCTTCAACGCGATGTCAGGCAATCTGCGGACCCTGATCGGTGACACGAGCCAACTCTCCGACAGCGTGAGTCGCGACTCGCGCGACATCCATGTGTTCTTCGACGGCGTCGCCGGCCAGTTGCGCGAACAATCGCAACAGGTGGATGGGATTCGGGGTGCGGTCACCGAAATGGCCGGTACGGTGGGTGACATTGCCCAGCACGCCAATGCCACCGCCAGCCGCGGCCGTGCCGCTTCCGAGCAGGCGGCAGCGGGTGGCCGCATCGTGCAAGCCACCATCGCCGGCATGGAGGAGATCAGCAGTCGCGTCAGCGAGGCCTCCCAGGCAGTCGAAGGCCTGCGCGCGCAAAGCCAGCAGATCGACGCCATCGTGCGCACCATCCACGACATTGCCGACCAGACCAATTTGCTGGCATTGAACGCCGCCATCGAGGCGGCGCGCGCCGGCGAACAAGGCCGCGGGTTTGCCGTGGTTGCCGACGAAGTGAGAAAGCTCGCCGAACGAACCACGACCGCTACCGGCGAGATCAGCACGATGATTTCCGCCATCCATGACAGCATCAACCAGACCGTCGACATGATCAGCCAGGGCGCCCAGACTGCCGCTTCCGGGGTCGGCATGGCACGCGAAGCGGGCAGTGCGCTGAATGAAATTGTTGCCGGCTCGGATGAGGTGACACGCCTGATCGACGAGATCGCGCAGGCCACCGATCGCCAGCAAGGCAGCGTGCGCCAGGTGGAGCAGAACATCGGGCGCATCGCCGACCTGATCGGCGGCATCCGCGATGCCGTGGGCGAGGGCACCGGCCGTGCCGAGGCGATGGCCGGCGTGGCCGAGTCGCTGCACCACAGCGTCGGCGAGTTCAGGATCACCAAATAAACACCCCCGCATCGCCGCTGGTTGTCGATCAACTGGTCAAGGCCTATGACGGCAAGCCGGCGGTCGCCGGTCTGTCATTTTCCCTCGAACGGGGCGAATGCTTCGGTCTGCTTGGCCCCAACGGCGCGGGCAAAACCACCACGCTGCGCTGCTGCCTCGGGCTAACCGCACCCGACAGTGGCACGATCACCCTGCTGGGCGAACCGGTGCCGGCGCGTGGGCGCGAAGCAAGAGAGCATGTCGGCGTGGTACCGCAATTCGACAACCTCGACCCCGACTTCACCGTCACCGAAAATCTGCTGGTGTATGGCCGCTATTTCGGCCTTGCGGATAGCGCCATTCGCACCCGCATTCCCGCTCTGCTCGACTTCGCCGGGTTGGCAGGGAAGGAGAACGTCGACCTGCGCACGCTTTCCGGTGGCATGAAACGGCGCCTGACGCTGGCGCGCGCACTGGTGAATGATCCCGACCTGCTGGTACTCGACGAGCCGACCACCGGCCTCGACCCACAGGCGCGCCATCTGATCTGGGATAGATTGAAACGTCTGTTGGCCGCCGGCAAGACGATTTTGCTGACGACGCACTTCATGGACGAGGCCGAGCGCCTGTGCAACCGGCTCGCCATCGTTGATGCCGGCCGTCTGATCGCGCTGGGCACGCCGCGCACCCTGATCGCCGAGCGCATCGAGCCGCAGGTGGTCGAGGTTTATGGCGAGGGTGCCGATAGCTGGGCACGCGACGAGGCGGCTGCCTTCACTCATCGTTGCGAGGTCAGTGGCGAAACCGCGTTCTGTTATGTCGAGGATGCCGTACCGCTGCTCGCCCACCTGGCCGAGCGGCCGCAACTCAAGACTCTGCATCGTCCCGCCAACCTGGAGGATGTGTTTCTCAAGCTGACCGGACGCGAACTGAGAGACTGAATTTTATTATCCACCCCGTCGCCCCGAAATTTGATTAAATTCGCCTTCCACTCGCAGGAGATCTGACATGCCCGCACAAAAATACCGCCTGGTGACCCGCAGCGATTTCGACGGCCTGGTCTGCGCCGTGCTGTTGAACGAACTCGACATGATCGACGACATCAAGTTCGTTCATCCCAAGGACATGCAGGATGGCAAGGTCGAGATCACTGGCCGCGACATCACCACCAACCTGCCCTATGTGCCGGGTGTGCACCTGGCCTTCGACCATCACCTGTCGGAAACCTTCCGCAACCCCGGCGAGCGTCCCGAGCACATCATCTACCCGGACGCCCCCTCGGCCGCGCGCGTGGTATTCGAACATTACGGCGGGAAAAGCCGCTTCCCCGTTTCCTTCAACGACATGATGCTGGCCGTCGACAAGGCCGACTCCGCGCAGTTCTCGCGGGATGAAATCCTCGATCCCAAGGGCTGGGTGCTGCTCAACTACCTGATGGATTCGCGCACCGGGCTCGGCCGCTTCCGCGAGTTCCGCGTCAGCAACTATCAGCTGATGATGGATCTGATCAAGTACTGCCGCGACCACGGTATCGACGACATTCTCAAACTGCCCGACGTCGTGGAGCGCGTCGAGCTCTATGCCGACCACGCCGTCAAGGCCAAGGAACAGATCCAGCGCTGCAGCACGGTGTACCAGAATCTGGTGGTACTCGACCTGCGTAACGAAGAAACGATTTATGCGACCAACCGTTTCATGATCTATGCACTGTTCCCCGACACCAATATTTCCATCCACGAAATGTGGGGGGTACAGAAGCAGAACACGGTCTTCGCCACCGGCAAGTCCATCCTCAACCGCAGTTCAAGGACCAATGTCGGCGAACTGATGCTGCAATATGGCGGTGGTGGTCACGAGAATGCCGGCACCTGCCAGATCGGCAACGATGAAGCCGCTGCGGTGCTGCAAAAGCTGATCGCGCGTATCAACGCCGACGGCTGAAAATCTGCCGCCTCCTTACTATCCATTGAATTTCGCGCTGCCCGCCCTGTCTGCCCGCGCCCTTGCGGTGTGGCGGCGCAACTTCCTGGTCTGGCGAAAACTCGCCCTGCCTTCCCTGCTGGGCAGTCTGGCTGATCCGATGATCTACCTGTTTGGCCTGGGTTACGGGCTCGGCAGCCTGCTGCCGGAAGTCGGCGGCACGTCCTACATCGCCTTCCTCGCCGCCGGCACGGTATGCGCATCGACCATGAATGCCGCTTCGTTCGAGGCGCTCTACTCGGGCTTCTCGCGCATGCACGTGCAACGCACCTGGGAAGCGATCATGAACGCCCCGGTGGGGCTCGACGACGTGGTGGCCGGCGAATGCCTGTGGGCCGCCACCAAGGCCACATTCTCCGGCGCGGCCATTTTGCTGGTGATCGCCCTGCTGGGTTTTACCGGCGGCCCGCTGGCACTCGCAGCATTGCCGGTGATCTTTCTGACCGGCCTGTGTTTCGCCGCCCTCGGCCTGATCGTGACCGCGCTGGCGCCGTCCTACGATTTCTTCATGTACTACTTCACGCTCTTCATCACGCCGATGGTGCTCTTGTGCGGCGTGTTCTTTCCGGCGGAACAACTGCCGGCGACGGTGCAGGCCATCACCGGCTGGTTGCCACTGGCCCACTCGGTGCAATTGATCCGCCCGCTGGCGCTCGGTCAAATGCCCGTCGGCGCACTCCTGCACATCGGCGCGTTGCTGGCCGTCACGCTGGCCGCTTTCTGGCTGGCGCTGGTGTTGACGCGACGCAGACTGCTCAAGTAAAAAGTCGGCGCTGGCGGGACGGCGGCACGCGTTGCCAAAGTAGACTGCCCCGATAAGGTAATTTATGCCTTTCGTTTTAGCCCGATTGGACTATGTTTCTTTTGCCTGCCGAAGCGTATAACGAACTGTTCTAATTGCCTTTGCCGTGGCTGCGGGAAAGGAATAACCTTAGTCCATGTGCCATCTCTGTAATATACATTCGTCATTAATCACAATATGAAACGGGGCCAGTCAAATCGTCGGCAAGCTGCTCTGGAGCCCGGCATGACCAAGCTAGCGGACGGCAGGTCGTGCCAACCTCAGCCATTGGCAGCGCACATTGTCAACAACGGCGAGTCCGGCCCGCCTCCGCCAACGTCCGACATGACAAAGGCACAGACGGGGGGCTTCAACAGCCTGGCGTATCCCTACAGCCGCATCTACGAAAGCATGCGGGATGCTTTCGTCCTGGTGGATATGCAAGGTCGCTTGGTGGACTGGAACTCCGCATACCTCGAGATGCTGGGATACTCTGCCGGCGAATTGCAGGGGTTGACCTACATCGACCTCACGCCGGCAAGATGGCACGCGCTGGAAACGGAAATCGTCACTCAGCAAGTCCTGCTGCACGGTGAGTCACGGCTGTATGAAAAAGAATATGTTTGCAAGGACGGACGGGTATTGCCGGTTGAGCTGAAAACCCATCTCCTGCGCAACGACAAAGGCGAACCCGAGGCAATGTGGGCCATTGTCAGGGATATCAGCGAACGCAAGCGGATCGAAGCGGCGCTGCGCGAGCAGGAGGAATTTTTCCGTTTGGTCGCCGACAACAGCGGCGACTTCATAGCGGTTCTGGGGGTGGATGGCCGTCGCATCTATAACAGCCCTTCCTACACAAAATTCTTCGGGGATACGCGTTACCTCGTTGGCACGAACTCATTCAGCGAGATTCATCCGGATGACCGGGAACGGGTCAAGAATGTATTCATGGAGACGGTTCGCACCGGCATCGGTCAGAGTATCGAATTTCGTTTCATGCTCCCGGACGGTGCCATCAGGCACATTGAGTCACGGGGCGGGGTCATCAAGGACAATGACGGGAATGTGCTGCGGGTCGTAGTCGTTTCCAACGACATCACCGAGCGAAAACGAGCCGAGGAGCAGATTTTCAATCTGGCTTTTTACGATAGCCTCACGCAACTTCCCAATCGGCGCATGCTGAACGATCGCATGGGGCAGGCAATGGCCTATTCGAAGCGCAGTGGCCGCTTTGGTGCCTTGATATTTCTCGATCTCGACAATTTCAAACCGCTAAACGATGCGCATGGGCATGCCGTGGGTGATCTGCTGTTGTGCGAGGCAGGACGCCGCATCGCCGGATGTGTGCGCGAGGTCGACACCGTGGCGCGATTTGGCGGAGATGAATTTGTGGTTTTGCTGCACGACCTCGATGTCAGCAAGGACACGGCTGAAGCCAAGGCCAAGGTAGTCGCCGATAAAATCCGGCTGCTCCTTGCCGAGCCTTTCGTGATTCCCATCCGGCATGGAGCCGAGTCCGAGACGCTGTTGCGCCATCATTGCACTTCAAGCCTCGGACTGGTCCTGTTTGTTGGCGATGAAAAATCCGCAGAAGATCTCCTGAGATGGGCAGACATCGCCATGTATCAGGCCAAAAGCACCGGGCGAAACTGCATCCATCTCATCGACCCTGACAACTGTTCAATCAAGGCAGTCGAGGAAATTACGCGCTCGCCCCAAACGCCGCGGCTGCAGTAATTCTGGTGCTCTGGACCGGGGCGAGGCGGGTGTCGCCTGCCTGGTGGCTAAAGTCGGCGCTGGTGGTAAGGCGTCAGCCGGTTTCCAGCGCCCGTGCGATGTAATGACGTGGCACGCGGCTCTTCGGTACGCGTCCGGCAAACCAGCTGCGCACATCTTCATCAAGACCAAGGCCATGCATGTAGTTGTAGAGCGCCTTGTTCAGCGCAACGCCGAGGGTCGCGTGACTATGTTCACCAAGGCCGGTCGGATCGATGAATTGCACATCGTTTTTCGCGAAGCTGATGGCGGGTAGCGGCTTGAGGGTGATGCCGTACTGTTCCGGGTGCAAGCCGACGGGGGAATGCACGGTGCAGGCAAAGCGGTGGAAAAAGCCGGACTGGATACAACCGGCGTCGAACAACTGCCGCACATATTCGAGCGCGTCGACCGTGTCCTGCACGGTTTGCGTCGGGAAGCCATACATCAGGTAGGCATGCACGAGAATGCCGGCATCGCTGAAGGCATGTGTCACGCGGGCCACCTGTTCGACCGACACCCCTTTTTGCATCAACTTGAGCAGGCGATCAGAGACGACTTCGAGTCCGCCGGAAACCGCAATGCAGCCGCTGTCGGCCAGCCGCCGACAGAGGTCGGGCGTAAAGGACTTCTCGAAGCGGATGTTGCCCCACCATGAAATCGCACGATTGCGCTGGTGCAGTTCGTCGGCCAGTGCGGCCAGTGCCTTGGGCGGGGCGGCCTCATCGACGAAATGAAAGCCCGTCTGTCCGGTCTCGGCAATCACGGCTTCGATGCGATCCACCAGCATACTGGCCGCGACAGCGTCGTAGCGCGCAATGTAATCGAGCGAGACATCGCAGAAGCTGCACTTCTTCCAGTAGCAGCCGTGGGCGACGGTGAGCTTGTTCCAGCGGCCATCCGACCACAGCCGGTGCATGGGATTGAGCATGTCCAGCACCGACAGGTAACGGTCTAGTGGCAGACCATCCCAAGTGGGTGTGCCGACTGCGGCGAAGGGAACGTCAGGCTCCCCGGCATCAAAGTAGCGCACCGGCGAAGCGGGGCTGTTGCGGACAAAGGTGCGCACCAACCGCTCCTGTGATCGCTCGCCACGCAGATGTTCGAGCAAGGCCATGAGTGGTCGTTCGCCGTCGTCCAGTGTCACGTAGTCGAAATAGTCGAACACGCGCGGTTCGGTCAGTTCGCGTAATTCGGTATTGACGAAGCCGCCGCCGAGCACCGTGACAATCTTTGGATCGTGCGCCTTGATGGTCTGGGCAATGCGGAATGCGCCATAGACATTGCCAGGAAAGGGGGCCGATACCAGCACCACGTTCGGCGCATGGCGGGCCACGGCCACCAATGTCAGCTCGCGCAGGATGCTGTCGACCAGCGTGGGGGCGGCGGCCAGCGCCTGGGCGAGTGGTTCGAACGTCGCCTGACTTTGCGCCAGGGATTCAGCGTAGCGCACGAATTCAAAACGCGGATCGACTGCTTCGCGCAGCACATCGGCGACATCATTCAGATAGAGCGTGGCGAAATGGCGGGCGCGATCCTGCACGCCCAGTGCGCCGAAAGCCCAGGCCAATGGGTCACCTTGATCGCCACCATCCGCATCTACATACTCATCCAGTGCGGCGAAGCGCGGGCCTTCAGGCAGGAAATTCCGCCCGGCGATGCGATGCCCGATGCTGGGATCGCGCCCCTGCAAAAAGGCGACGGCGGGCTCGATGGTGGCGAGGTAACGCTCGAACTGGCGATCGAAGGCTTTACTGGCAGGCATGCGGGCCTGTTTCGTCATGGCGGTGATGCGCTCACGCATTGCCACCAGCCCCGCGGGCGAAAACAGCTTGAGGACCAGCGCCAGCGCGAGATCCTCTTGCACCGCAGCCACGCCGCGCGCGCGCAAAAATCCGGTGAGATACGCCGTCGATGGGTAGGGCGTGTTGAGTTGCGTCATCGGCGGCACAATCGACAGCACGCGCGCGGACAGGACGCGCATGGCCTTCAATTGCCGCGCACGCGCGCGGACTGCATCAGCTGGGTATCAAGCTTTAACTGGCCAGCACCGGGTAGCTCAGGCTTGGCAACCAGTCGTGCGCCAACCCAGCCGCCACCCAGGGCAATGGCACCCGCAGCGATGCAGGCAGCTGCCAGCACCCCGATCTTTTTGGTGGACAATCCTGACGAGCGTTGCGGCGACAGTTGGGTAGCCGGGGGGGACGCAAGCGGGGGAACTGCGGCAGGGAGCGCCTCAGCGGCAATCGCGTTTGCCTTGGAAATTTCTTCCAGCGCTTGTTCGAGGGCGACACGTTCTTGCTGTGCAGCCCGCGCTTCTGTCTCGGCCAGGCAGCGCGCCGCCGTGGCCGCAGCGGCTTCCTGCTCCACGGCAAGACGCACAGTGGCGACACGGGCGACTTCCTGTTCGGCTGCGGTCCTTGCCAGCGCCAGGGTTTCGGCAGTTTGTTCGGACTGGATGCGTTGATGCGCAGCGGCCACGGCGGCATGTTCCGCCGCCACTCTTTCGCGCATCAGCGCCTCGAGCTCGGCTTCGCGTTTGGCCCGGGCAGCGCTGGCCGCTGCCAGATCGGCGAGCGCCTGCTCCTTGCGCTGCGCCTCGGCACACGCCCGCGCCTCGGCTTCAAGACGGGCACGTATCGCCGCCTCGGCTGATTGCTCGGCCTGCACCTTTTGAATGGCCAAGCGACGGGCTTGCGCTTCGGTGCTGGCGCGCTCGCGCGCCTGTTCGGCAGCAAGCCGCTCGGCCTGGGTGCGCTGCTCGGCAGCTTCAATCATCACGGCAAGTTGGTGCTCGCGGCGCCCGGCATCGACATTCGCCCGCTCGTCGGCACCGGCGCGCGCCAGCGCCTCGGCTTGGGCAGCACGATGATCGTCGAGCGTAAGGGACGCATCCAGGGTCATGGTGAAAGACTAACGCGCCCGCGTCTGGTGCGGACGCTAGAATAACGGCAGGTAAAACCTGCTTGTTTGGGCAACAAAATAAGCCCACCCCGCAAACCTTCGCTTCGCTCGGTTCTCCCCTCAAGGGGCAAGAAACTCTCGGGGCGGCCCAGCGAGTTTCTTTGAGGAGATGAAAATGGCGCACCCCCTGGCCGGTCAGCCGGCCCCGCAAACCAGCCTCACC
The DNA here is from genome assembly GCA_903950295.1 of uncultured Rhodocyclaceae bacterium. The sequence goes on along the minus strand of CAJBAP010000330.1, from coordinate 965 downwards.
GACATCCCCGCGCTGTTGGCGGCTTACCGGAATGTGCCTGACGTCACTCAAGCGAGCCAGCGGGTCGCCTTCGGCACCAGCGGTCACCGCGGCAATGCCTTCAATGGCAGTTTCAACGAGGCGCACATTCTTGCCATCGCACAGGCAGTCGCCGAATACCGCGCGCAGGCGGGCATCACCGGCCCGCTCTTCCTTGGCATGGACACGCATGCACTGTCTGCGCCGGCGCAACAGACCACAATCGAGGTGCTCGCAGCCAATGGTGTGATCACCCACATCCAGGCAAATGACGGCTACACGCCGACCCCCGTCATCTCGCGCGCCATCCTTGCCCATAATGCCGATGCGGCTGCCGCACGCGCCGACGGCATCGTCATCACGCCCTCGCACAACCCGCCGCAGGATGGCGGCATCAAGTACAACCCCCCCCATGGCGGCCCGGCCGACACCGATGTCACCGGCTGGATCGAGAATCGCGCCAATGCCTTGATGGCCGAAGGCAATCGCGGTGTAAAGCGCATGCCCTACGCAACGGCGCTGACAGCGCCAACGACAAAATCGGTCGACCTGATGACGCCCTACATCGCGGCGCTGGGCGAGGTGATCGACATGGAGGCAATCCGGCAGGCAAACCTGCGCATCGGCGTCGACCCGATGGGTGGCGCCGCAGTAGCTTACTGGGAGCCCATCGCCAAACACTACGGCCTGAACCTCGAAGTCGTCAATCCGCGCGTCGACCCCGCTTTCGGTTTCATGACGCTCGACCATGACGGCAAGATCCGCATGGACTGCTCGAGCCCTTATGCCATGGCCAGCCTGGTCGGGCTGAAAGATAAATTCGATATCGCCTGGGGCAATGACGCGGACGTCGACCGTCACGGCATCGTCACGCCCTCGGTCGGGCTGATGAACCCCAACCATTATCTGGCCGTCGCCATCCGTTACCTGCTGACGCATCGCCCGCA
>CAJBAP010000329.1 GCA_903950295.1 uncultured Rhodocyclaceae bacterium | reverse complement strand
GACCGGTATTCTGGTCGATACGCTCGGGCCACGCCGCATCCTGTTTCTGGGCGGCATCGTCGCCGGCGGCGGCAGCTTGTTGTTCGGCATGGCAGAGACTATCGATGCGGCACTGGTTGGCCGTACCCTGATCGGCCTCGGTGTGTCGGTGACCTTCATCGCAATGCTGAAGATCATCGCCGTCTGGTTCGAGGAACACCGCTTCGCCACCGTCGTCGGCCTGTCGATGCTGGTCGGCAACTTCGGCTCGGTGCTGGCGGGTGCACCGCTCTCGGCGATGGCGCAGGCTACCGGCTGGCGCGGCGTCTTCATCGGCGTCGGCATCGTGTCGCTGGTGCTGGGTGTCTTGTGCTGGTTACTGGTGCGCGACCGGCCGCAAACGGAAGGGAGTGCCGCCCCGTCCGCTCCCGCCTTTGACCGGACGGTCGTCCTCACCGGCCTGTTGCGCGTGGTGAAGAATCGCGCCACCTGGCCGGCGGCTTTTATCAATTCAGGAATCTCGGGCAGCTTCTTCGCTTTCGGCGGCCTGTGGGCGACGCCTTTCCTGATACAGGGGCTGGGCATGAGCCGTGAGACGGCGACAGCTCACCTCTCCTTGTATTTCGCCGGCTTCGCCATCGGTTGTCTGTTAATCGGCAGTCTTTCCGACCGCATGCGGCGGCGCAAGCCGGTCATCATTGTCACTTCCCATATTTACGGCGCAACCTGGCTGGTGTGGTTGTCTGGTGTCGCGCTACCGCTTCCCGCAACCTACGCGCTATTTGGCCTGATGGGGCTGGTGACCGCCAGTTTCACCCTCTCCTGGGCCTGTGCCAAGGAAGTCAATCCGCCCGCGCTCTCCGGCATGTCGACCTCGGTCACCAACATGGGCGGTTTTCTCACTGGCGCGCTGCTGCAACCAGCGGTCGGCTGGATCATGGATCAGCGCTGGTCGGGTGCAATGGCGAATGGCGTGCGGCTTTATTCCCTCGACGATTATCGCTGGGGCCTGCTGCTGATCGCCTGTGCCAGTTGGCTGGGCGCAGCGGCCGCCTGGCGCATCCGTGAAACGCAGTGTCGCAACATCTGGAAGGAGTCGAACCAATGAAGGGCATCATCCTGTTCGGGCATGGCGCCCGCAATCCCGAGTACGTCCAGCCCTTCAAGCGCATTCGCGCCCTTGTCGAGGCGCAGCAGCCTGGTGTGCCGGTGGAGGTTGGTTTTCTCGAGTTGACCCAGCCGCCGCTGGAGGCGACTATCGAGTGCCTGGTTTCGCGCGGGGTGGATGAAATCAAAGTGGTGCCGATCTTCTTTGCCCCCGGCCGCCATGTGCTGAAAGATTTGCCACAACTGATCAGCAATGCCATAGATCGTTTCCCGGGTGTTGAATTCGAAGTGGCCGCCTGTGTCGGCGAGGTAGACTCCGTCATCGCAGCCATGGCTGCCCATGCGGTTTCAGGGACTTGAAGCTGTAATATCAGGACATACTTATATTCACAATGAAAACCATTTCTCCTTTATTGCGTCTGATGGCTGGGGCGTTTGGTGCTGCCGTCCTGGCAGCGCCGACTTTTGCGCAGGCGCCTGCCACGCACACTGTCGCGTTGCGCACCGTCCAACTTACCTTGCCTGCCGAAGCGGTTCTTGAAGCGACGCGCCAGGCCACGGTGGCGACCCAGGTGTCTGGTCGCATTGTCGATGTGAGAGTTGAGGCCGGACAGCTTGTCAAGGCTGGACAACTCCTGATGACAGTCGATGCTCGCGAGGCGACCGAAGGCGCCGCTGCTGCGCGCGCACAGTTGGTGCAGGCGGAGGCCAACTTCCAGCGTACGCAGAATTTGTTCAAACAGAAATTTGTCAGCCAGGCTGCACTCGACAAGGCCGATGCCGACCTCAAATCGGCGCGTGCCCAAGCCAGTGCTGCCGGTGCCGGTGCCTCGCATGCTGCGGTGACCTCGCCGTTGGCTGGGATTGTTGCCGTGCGCCATGTCGAACTCGGCGAACTGGCTGCGCCGGGCCGCGAACTCGTCACCGTCTTTGACCCCAAGGGCTTGCGCGCCATCGCCAGCATTCCGCAGTACAAGCTCAAGGAAGCGCAGCGGGCTAAAAGTGCCCGGATTGAATTTCCCGAAAGTCGGCGCTGGCTGGACGGCGCCCGCGTCGAGATTCTGCCTACGGTGGACGTCAAGAGCCACACTGCAACGGCGCGGGTCTATCTGCCAGGTGCGCCAGACTTGCTCGCCGGCATCGTGCCAGGCATGGCCGCCCGTGTTCATTTTGTTGTCGGCACGGCGCAGAAGCTCACGGTGCCGCCGGCCGCAATCGTGCGCCGGGGCGAGATCAGTGCGGTCTATGTCACGGGTAACGGCAAACCGCAGCTACGCCAGGTGCGCCTGGGCGAAGCCGTGGCCGATGGCGAACTCGAGGTGTTGTCTGGCCTCACGGCCGGCGAAACGGTGAGCCTCGATCCGGTTAAGACCGGCATCGAGCTGAAGCAAACCTTGCCGGTCAAATAGAGCCAAATAGAAAATGGGTATCTCGGGACGCATCGCGGCGTACTTTCTCCGCAACTCGCTGACGCCACTGATCGCGTTGATCGCGCTGCTGCTTGGCGTCTTCGCCACGCTGATCACGCCGCGCGAAGAAGAGCCGCAAATCAACGTGACGATGGCCAATGTTTTCATTCCCTTCCCCGGCGCGACGGTGAAGGATGTCGAAAACCTGGTGGCACGACCGGCCGAGCAGGTGCTGTCGCGCATCGCCGGCATCGAACATGTGTATTCGGTATCGCGGCCCGGCATGGCGGTAATCACCGTGCAATATCTGGTGGGCGAAGACCCGATCCAGGCGTTGGTGCGCCTCTACGACACGATCAATGCCCACAGTGACTGGGTGTCGCCCAACCTCGGCGTCGGCCAGCCCATCGTCAAGCCCAAGGGTATCGACGATGTGCCTATCGTCGCGCTGACTTTCTGGAGCGCCGATCCCGAAAAATCCGGCTTCGAGATGCAGCAGGTGGCGCGTGCGGTCGAGATCGAGCTGAAGCGTATCCCCGGTACGCGCGACGTTGCCACGCTGGGCGGTCCCGGCCACGTCGTGCGCGTCATGATGGATGCCGAACGCATGTCCGGATACGGCGTAACCGCGCAAGATCTCAAGGCCGCATTGCAGGTATCCAACGCCTCGCAGCCG
>CAJBAP010000328.1 GCA_903950295.1 uncultured Rhodocyclaceae bacterium | reverse complement strand
CGAACCGATTCTCGAGTTGTTGCCCGACGATGTGCGCGAAGAACTGGTCGGTGCGCGCACCTATGCGAGCGTGCGCAACATGCTCAATGCCTTCGAGCTCAAGAATGGCCGCCTGGCACAGGTGCAGGTCGATAGCCGTGCCGATCTTGCCAACGTCAAGCCGATCTGGGTCGACCTCGTCGCACCCACGGCCTTCGTGCGCGCCTGGGTCGGCAAATATTTCGGCCTCGAACTGCCAGATCCCGAGGATCTCACCGACCTCGAGGCCAGTGCGCGCTTTTATGTCGATGACAATGGTGAAGTCCACCTGCACTCTGACTTCCTGCTCGACAAGCCTGAGGAAGCGCGTAACGTTGCGGTGGCCTTCATCCTGCACGACAACATCCTGTTCTCGGTGCGTAACGAGGAGCTGCCGGTGTTTCGCCTGCAGCGCCTGCGCGCCCGCACCCAGCCCGGTTATGTCACGGATGGCATGGACGTCCTGCTCGACCTTTACGACGCCGATGTCGAGTATTCGGCCGATGCGCTGGAAGATATCTATGCCGAACTGGAGCAGGTCGGTCGTCAGGTGCTCTCGCCCCACGTCAGCGACGATGAGGCGGCCGAAATTCTTGCCGAAATCGCCAAGGGCGAAGACGTCAATGGCCGTATCCGGCGCAACGTACTGGATACGCGCCGGGCACTCTCTTTTCTGATGCGCAGCCGCATGCTCTCGCAACAGCAGCAGGAAGATGCACGCCAGATTCTGCGCGACATCGAGTCGCTCGATGGTCACACATCGTTTCTCTTCGGCAAGATCAACTTCCTGATGGATGCCACGGTTGGTTTCATCAACATCAACCAGAACAAACGCGTGTCGAAACTGACGACCATCGGTGTCGTGTTCACCCCAATCAACATCATCGCTGGCATTGGCGGCATGTCGGAGTTCTCGATGATGACCGAGGGCGTTTCATGGCCGCTCGCCTACGGCGCTTTTACGCTGGGGATGCTGGTCATCGGCTTTGCTTCCTACCATGCACTGCGCTACTTCGAGCAGCGCAAGACCAAACGGCTGCTCGCTGCCCGGCGACGCAAGGAAGGCTGAGCCTTTTCAGTATTTCTCCGGTGTTCCAGTGCGTCGTGCCGTGTTGAGCGCGGCGCACAGGCGCTCGGCGCCATCGAGAATGCGTGGTGAATGGCGTTGCAAGAGATCCGGCGGCACAAAAAACAGATTGTTGCGAGCCACTGCCTGCAATTGCGGCCAGCGTCGCCACTGGTCGAGCCATTCCGGCCGTTCTTCACCCATGCCGCTGGCGACAATAACTTCGGGGTTGGCGTGGAGCACGGCTTCAAGCGCGACGGTCGCTGCCGGCTGGCTGAGCGTGGCGAAAACATTGCGTCCGCCGCAGAGGGCCATCACCGCGCTAATGGTGTGTGTGCCGCCGACAGTCATCAATGGCTGGTTCCAGATTTCATAAAATACCGTGACGGGTCGCTGGCCGGCATGGCGCGCCGCCAGCGCCGCCTGCCGCTGCTCGAAGTCGCGCGCCACCTGCTCGGCTGCCGGTGCCGTACCAGCCAACTGGCCGAGCCGGCGCAGGCTGGCCGGAATGTCTTCCAGCCGCTGCGGCTCATTGACAAACACCGGAATGCCCAAGCGCCGCAGTTGCGCTATCTGGCCGGGCGGGTTGCCGCTGCCCCAGGCAACGACAAGGTCGGGCTTGAGTAGTGCAATACGTTCCAGGTCGAAGGCGGCAGAGCTGCCGATGCGTGGCAGCGATTTTGCTGCTTCAGGAAAGTTCGAATACTCGACGACAGCCAGCATCCGCTCCCCCGCACCTGCCGCGAACAGAAGTTCGGTCAGATGCGGGGCGAGACTGATGATGCGCTGGGCAGGCAGGGCAAGTTTGACCGTGTTGCCAGCATCATCCTTGACGGTGATTTCGGCATGTGCTGCCGTGAGACAGAGGCAGCAAAGCAATACGAGCGGCCACCGCAAGAGGTGAGCTGCTGCATGCCGTCCCGCCAGCGCCGACTTTTTGGAGCATGTGCCGCCAAGGATCAGTTCATGCATCGGGACTCAAAATCGATACTCGGCGCTCAGATAAGCGTTGCGCCGGACTTCTGGGTAAGCGTTGAAAGTAGTGAACGCGCCATTGACGCCGCCGTAGGAATAATAGTCCTCATCGAACAGGTTATAGATGCCGGCGGCCAGACGCCAGGCCCCCAACTCATGTCTGAGCTTGATGTCGG
>CAJBAP010000327.1 GCA_903950295.1 uncultured Rhodocyclaceae bacterium | reverse complement strand
GTGCTGACGTTCGAGGAAGCCATGCAGCACCCCCAGATCAAGGCGCGCGGCATGTTGCCGGATGTGGGCGGTTTACCGCAGTTTGCGCCGCCGCTGAAGATGTCCGGATTCGATTTTGCCGTGAATGGCCCGGCACCAAAAGTCGGCGCTGACGGGACGGCGATATTGCGCGAGGCGGGCTACACAACAGATGAAATCGGGCGGCTGCAGAAACAAGGCGTGATATAAGGCGCGGGTGAACACCGCCCTCGCACTGCTGCCCGACTTTGCCCTGATCCTGCTGGGCTACGCCCTGCGGCGCTGGATGCTGGTGCTCGGCGATCATTTCTGGGTGGGGCTGGAAAAGCTCATCTACTTCGTGCTGTTTCCAGCGTTGCTGTTCAACGCCATTACCAGGACGCCAATCTCCTTTGAGGCAGTACCCCTGATCGGTGTCGGCATGGTGGCGATGCTGGGTGCGATGCTGCTGGCTCTGCTGGCGCGGCCACTATTTCCGCTGACCCCGATTTCCTTCGCCTCGCAGTTCCAGTGCGCCTTTCGCTTCAATTCCTACATTGGCTTCGCGATTGCCGCCAAACTTTACGGGGCGGCGGGCCTGGCGGCGATGGGCCTCCTCGCGGGCGGCATGGTGCCGCTGGCCAATTTGGCGGCGGTCTGGATGCTGGCGCGTCACGGGGAAACTTCGGTGTGGCGCGAGTTGGCGAAGAACCCTTTGTTCCTGGCCACGGTGGCTGCGCTGGGGTGGAATCTTGCGGGTTTAAGTCTGCCTGTGCCAGCGGGTCAACTTCTTGGCCGTCTGGGTGAGGCGGCGATTGCGCTTGGGCTGCTGGCGGTAGGTGCAGCGCTGAAGCTGCGCGGCACGCTGGGCGAGTCGGGCCGCGGCGCAGCAGCCTATTTTTTAGCGGTCAAACTACTGGCGAAGCCGGCCATTGCGCTGGTGGCGGCCCGCTTCATCGGGCTCACCGGCATTCATTTCGATGTGGTACTCGCTTTTGCGGCATTGCCGACGGCCTCTTCGGCTTACATCCTGGCCCAGCGCATGGGCGGGGATGGCCAGCGGGTGGCTTGGCTGATTTCAGCCAGCACCCTGCTGGGCATGGTGACGCTACCGCTTTGGCTCACCCTGCTGATCTGACGGGGTACTGCTGGCCGGCGTGGCCGCAGTGGCTGCAGAAGTCGGCGCTGGCGGGACGGCACCGCTCATCATGTTCCAGGGCATAGGCCAGGCGGCAGGATTGAGGAAGGGATTGGTGGGTGTGCCGCCGTCGCCATTTTGCGCTTGCGCAGCCTGACTCATCTGTTGCAAGGCGGTCAGCGTGGTGCGCTGCATCTCGAAACCCTGAATGGTCATCTGCAACATGCTCAGATTCGACTTGAGCCAGCCCTCGACAGCCTTGAGATCGGTGATGCGCTTGCCCAACTCGTCGGTATCGAGCGTCGGTGTCACCATGCCCGGCAGCGAAAAGCCCATGTTGCTCCACATGCTTTTGAGGAATTCCATCGGGTCAGATTGTGTTTGGTTCGTCATGGTGAAGCCTCGACAAAAGAGTGGGTAAGCGCATATGATAACCGCACTTGATAAAGGGGGCCGCAAGTGCGCGTTTTGGTGATCGAAGACCACGCTTTGGTGCGTGAGGGTCTGTTGCTGGCATTGAAGCCGCTTGCAGGAGAGGGACAGAGCGCTGAAATTCTCGGTGCGCAGGATGCTGATGTAGCGCTGCGACTGCTGGCGGAAAACGGAGCTTTCGAACTGATCCTCCTCGACCTGATGCTCCCCGGTACCGGTGGCATGGCCTTGCTCGGGATACTCCGCAAGCGCCATCCGCACATACCGGTAGTTATCCTGTCAGCGCTGGATGACGGCGAAACCGTGCTGAGGGTAATTCGCCAAGGTGCGGCGGGTTTTGTTTCCAAGGCATCTCCGACCAGGATCCTTCTGGGCGCTTTGCGCGAAGTGTTGGCTGGCGAAATCTGGTTGCCGCCCGAATACCGCGAACTGAATGGCAAGAAGCGCCGCCCCAGGACCGTCGCCGAGCGCTTCGACCTGACCAAGAGCCAAGTGCGAGTACTTGACCTGCTGTCCGAGGGGAAGACCAATCGTGAAATTGCCGGCCTGCTGGATGTCACCGAGGGCACGGTGAAAATTCATGTCTCGGCGATCTTCAAGGCCATGAATGTGAGCAATCGCTCACAGGCCCTGCTTTTGGCCCAAGGAAAAAAGTAAGTCCTCAGGCGGCGACTGCGAGCGCTTGCGGCATCGACCTGCCGAGCG
>CAJBAP010000326.1 GCA_903950295.1 uncultured Rhodocyclaceae bacterium | reverse complement strand
GCTCGTCGTTGCGGTTGGTTTGATGCCGCCGCGTTGAAGCGTGCGATCCAGATCAACGGCGTTTCCGGCCTGTGTGTGATGAAGCTCGACGTGCTCGACGGTATCGAGGAAATGAAGATCTGCACCGGCTACAAGCTCGACGGCCAGTTCACCGACATCTTGCCGGTGGGTGCCGACGATCTCGAACGCTGCGAGCCGGTTTACGAGTCGATGCCGGGCTGGAAGGACAGCACGGTTGGTGTGAAGACACTCGACGGCCTGCCCGCCGCCGCGCGTGCCTACATCAAGCGCATGGAAGAAGTCTGCGGCGTGCCGGTCGACATGATCTCCACCGGCCCGGACCGCGAAGAAACCATCGTCCTGCGCCACCCCTTCAAGTAAAGCTCGTTTGGCCTTCCGCCTGCACCGAAAAAGTCGGCGCTGGCGGAACGGCGGGAAACAAATCCTTACATTTTGTCGTTTCGGTGACATCCCTCAAATACAGTGAGGTGTTCCAATACGCGAAATGGATGAGGGGAGTCGGGTGATGAAGACGATCAGACAAGTGGGTCTTGCAGTGTTGCTGGCGAGTTTGCTGTCCGGTAGTGCCTGGGCGGATCGCTACCGGCGGCCTTACTATGGGCATTATCCACATAGCTCCGTGCAGTTTGGCGTGTATCTCGGTGCGCCGTGGGGCTATCCCCCTTATCCCATGTATCCCAGCTATCCGGCCCTGAACTACTGGCCTCCGGTTTACATGCCGCCGATCGTTGTCACGCCACCACCGGTTTATGTCGAGCAACGGCAGGCGGTGCCCGTTCTGGAAGCGGGGTTCTGGTATTACTGCAATGAGTCGCGTGCCTACTATCCGCACGTCCAGCAGTGCGCTGGCGCCTGGCAGAAGGTTTCACCCACGCCGGCACAATGATTACCCAGGGGAGAATGTCATGCGCGCAGGTTTGATCATTCCGCTGGCCGGTTTGTTGCTGATTGCCGGTTGCGCGAGCGTACCTAGCGGACCCAATGTCATGGCACTGCCGGGTACGGGGAAGAATTTCGAGGAATTTCGTGCCGATGACCTGATGTGCCGCGATTTTGCCTTTCAGCAAATCGGGGGCACGGCGCGCGAGCAGACGGCAAATAATGCGGCGCTGGGTAGCGCTGCGATTGGCACGGCGGTTGGCGCCCTTGCCGGTGCCGCCATTGGCGGGCACGATGGTGCCGCTGCCGGTGCCGGGATGGGGCTGATCGTCGGTAGTGCCTCTGGTGCCGGTTCAGCCCAGTCGTCTGTCTATGGCAGTCAGCGCCAGTATGACATCGCCTATGTGCAGTGCATGTACGCCAAAGGGCATCGCGTCCCGGTCAGTGGCAAATATATCCCCACCCCCTCGACGGCGAGTACGCCGCCCGTTCCACCGCCACCTTCTGCCGGAATTCCTCCCCCGCCGGCGGGCGTCCCGCCGCCTCCGCCACCGGCGCGCTGACGCAGGCTAAAGTCTCCCCGTATCGTGCCGTAAATTGAAGCAAGGAGAATTTCCATGGATACGCTCGCAATTGCTTCTCTTGCCACCGAGATGGCGCAAACGACCACCCAGCAGGCGGCACAGCTTGCCGTGCTCAAGAAAGCCATGAATATTGAGGCACAAGGGGCTGCTCAGCTCGTTCAGGCGGCTGCGCAAGTCATGCAGGCCAGCAACCCGGCCCATTTGGGTAACGCGGTGGATCTATACGTTTAAAGGGGTCCCGAGATGGCCTTCGAATCCTCGCTCGCTCTTCTTGGTACGCAGGTCGTCCATGCGAAGCCGGATGCCGAACGTGTGAGGCGCGATGGTCAGACCAAACGTGATGGCAAGGGTCGCCAGTCCCCGCACGAGCATGACGATGCTGCCCATCCAGTCCTCAACGCGCAGGGCGAGATTACCGGCAAGCTGATTGACATCACCGCCTGAAATAAAAAAGGCCCGGTTTCCCGGGCCTTAGTTTTGTTGCTTAGGCTATTGGGACGTTAGCCGCAACTGCCCACTGCGCCGCAGGCGGTGCAGAAATCGCAGCCGTCCTTGCGAATCACGGTCATGTTGCCGCACTCCGCGCAGAGCGAACCCTGTGTCACCTTGACTTCGCCCTTTTCGCGCGGGGCTTCGAGGATGCCCATCTCGCGGGTCGGGTAACCGTGCTCGTCGAGGATGCCGAGCATGGCGTAGCGGTGCATGATGAGTCGGGCAATGTAAGCCACGGTCGATGGCCAGTTTTGCTGCTTGTTGGAGCCTGGCACGCGCGCCATGAAGTCGCCGAGCGGCTCGGGGTAGTTGAGCAGCTTGCGCAGTTTCATGCCGATCCAGGCCGGATCCATCACGCGCATGTCAAGCGAGAGCAGCTTGGTCAGGCCGTCGAGGGCGCGCGGGTAGTTGCCGGAGAGCCACACCGAGTAGGGGCGGGTGACGCCGTCGGGCAGGGTGATTTCCTTGAGGCCGAGGACGAAGTCTTCGCCGGTCGCCGGGTTGAAGATGTCGACGGTCCAGGACAG
>CAJBAP010000325.1 GCA_903950295.1 uncultured Rhodocyclaceae bacterium | reverse complement strand
TGGTCCCAGCCAACCGCGTACGCGCATCAATATTCTTCAGTAATTCTGACATTTGGCCACCTCTCCACCCACTGGGGCGGAATGAATTGCGAGTTTATCGGCTATGTGCCGTGATAACTGAGTGTATGAGCGGGAATATTACGCCATTCCTCATAATCTGAATCGTTGTACGGCGATTTCGAGCTCACCGGCCAGCGTTTCAAGTTGCTGCCCTCCGGCGACGACATCGCTCATCGTGCTGCCGCAACTGCTCGCCATCGAAACCATACGTTCGACATTGATGGATATTTCTGCGCTGGCCTGGGCCTGATTGCCCACGGCAGCATTGATGTGACTCATGCCTTCGGTGGTCTGGGTAACCGTCTGGTTGGTTTCGCCCAAGGTGATCGCCACGGTCTCGAGATATTCCTGCGAGGTTCCCAGCGCGGTCAAACCACGATCGAGCGCCGACTCGACTTTGCTGGCTTGCTGTTCGAGATTTTTTGTCACCGCGTCGATCTCGCTGGCAGTCTTGGCAGATTTCTCCGCAAGCTTGCGTACCTCGTCGGCGACCACCGCGAAACCCCGCCCCTGTTCGCCGGCGCGTGCCGCCTCGATGGCGGCGTTCAGGGCCAGCAGATTGGTTTGATCGGCGATATCCCGCACCTCGCGCGTCATGTCGGTAATCGCCTTGGCGCTATTGAGAAATGCGCGTGCGGTATCCGTCATTTCACGCACCGAGGTTTCGGCAAGAGAAAGCTCGCCGATCATGGATGACAGGCTTTCGTTGCCTTCCTGGGTACGCAGCAGGCTGTCCGCCGCCAAGCGGTCGACTTTGGCCGTCTGCGCTGCGATTTCATCGACGCCACCGGAGAGACGTGCCACGGCACCCACGGTATCCTGGGCCGTAGAGCTCTGCGCGAGCGTTCCCGCCTGCATGGCCGTGGTGATGCGCATGAACTCCGCAGCAGTGCCGCGCAGCTTGACCGAGGCAGCCATCAATTGACCGGCCATGTCGCGCAGGTTATTCCGCATGGTAGAGATCGCCGCCAGCAGACTGTCGTTGTCGCCGGGGCTGAGTTTGATCTCGACGCTCAAGTCGCCGGCCGAAATGCGCTTGACCACTTCGGCGGCATACTGCGGCTCACCGCCGAGCAGCGACAGTAACAGTCGCGCCAACTGCACGACAGCGGCCAGACCGACAACTGAAGCCACGCCGATCACGAAAATCATCCAGTTGCGGGCACTGTTCGCTTCCGCCAGCAATTTCGGGTCAAGACGCCCGGCAGCATCTGCCAGCTGCAGATACATGAAAAAAGAAAACCCGTTGGCAATTACCGTAACGCCCGCCAGGATGGCCAGAACCAGAAATAAACGCTGACGCAGAGGCATGATGTAGGTTCCTATTCAGTACGATAGCCGATGCGGAAGCCACCCCAATGGCGCCCCTTCACATAGACTGGTGCGGAGATGTCGTGCATGATCTCGCCCGTGTCACGGCGATAGGTTTGCAGCAGGAAGGGTGCCTCGTGAGCGCCGCAACGCTTGCCCACGGGGTCAGCAAACACTCGTTTGGTGCGGTTGCCTATGGTGTCGATCTTCTCATCACCGGTCAACGGTTGGGTAAAGCACTTGTTGTGCGTCGGCACATAGCCCCCGGTATCGCA
>CAJBAP010000324.1 GCA_903950295.1 uncultured Rhodocyclaceae bacterium | reverse complement strand
GTTTTCGCGCGCGGGTTGCTGCCCGGGGACGTCGAACATTTCCCGCAGGCGCACGAAGGGCAGCACCTCGCCACGCAGGTTGATGTAGTCGCGGTCGACGCTGGTGTTCGCCAGTTCGATGCATTCGATCACCATGTCGAGCGGGATGACGTAGGACGCCTTGCCGACTCCGGTGAGGAAGCCGTCGATGATGGCCAGCGTCAGCGGCAGGCGGATGGTGAAGCGGGATCCCGCGCCCAGCTCGGTCTTGACATCAACCGTGCCGCGCAGGGCGGTGATGTTCTTCCTCACCACGTCCATGCCGACGCCGCGCCCGGAGAGGTTGGTGATCTTTTCCACGGTGGAGAAGCCGGCTTCAAAAATCAGATTGACGACCTCCTGGTCGGATAGCGTGTCGTCCTGCTGGATCAGGCCCTTTTCAACGGCCTTGGCGTGGATGCGGTCCTTGTTGAGGCCACCGCCATCGTCGACCACTTCGATCACGATGCTGCCCGAATCATGGTAGGCATTGAGTTCGACGCGGCCCTTGACCGGCTTGCCATTGGCGGCACGAATTTCGGCTTTTTCGATGCCGTGGTCCATGGCGTTTCTGACCAGGTGCATCAGCGGATCGCCGATCTTTTCGACCACCGACTTGTCCAGCTCGGTTTCGGCGCCGGTGATCACCAGTTCGATATCCTTGCCGAGTTCCTTGGAGACGTCGCGGGCGACGCGATGGAAGCGGTTGAAGGTTTCGCCGATCTGAACCATGCGCAAGGCCAAGGCGGAGTCGCGAATGCTCTCGACGAGCCGGGTCAAGACCGAGGTGGCCTCCACCAGGGTGCCTTCGCCGCTCTTCTTGGCCAGCAGGTTGGCCGAGGCGCCGGCGATGACCAGTTCGCCGACCAGGTCGATCAACTGGTCGAGCTTGTCGGCGTGAACGCGGATCAGGCTGGCTTCGGCGGCCTTTTTCTCGGAGACATTCTTTTGTTTGGCGGCGGCGGCTTCGACCAGCTCAGGCTGGACATTGCTTTGCTGGATCAGGATGTCGCCCAGTTGCGGGGCGGGCGCCGCGCTGTCTGCACCGGCTTTGGCGCCTGACTGGGCACGCAGGCCGGCGTCGAGCTCTTCTTGCGTCAGCGCACCGGACTTCACCAGGATTTCGCCCAGCCGCATGGTTTCTTCGGGCAGGGCGTCGATCAACGCCAGGAAATCGGTGACCTTGCTGTTGGGCGGCAGGATGCGCAGGTCGCAGTCGTCGCGGCAGAAGTCGAACACCTTTTCAATGGCTTCTTTGGTGGCGTGGCTGCGGAAGCTGATCTCGAAACCCAGATAACAACTCTCTGGGTCCATGTCGTCGGTTTCCGGCAGGCCGTCGGTGATCGTGGTGATGTGGGCGATCTCGCCCAGGTTGAGCAGGTAGCGCAGGAAGGCCAGCGGATCCATGCCGTTTCTCAGCACGCTCTCGCCGAAACGGATGGAGATGTGCCAGCAGTCGTTGGTGGCGCTGTCGCGGTTGTCGCGTTCGATGTTGCCGTCTGCATTGGATGAAACTTCACTGCCTGATGAGGATGCGGCAGATGCCGCAGCGGGCGGCTTGCCGCCGAGGAAGGGACGCAATTGCTCGGTAATGGCTTCGCCGGCCTGCTTGAGCTCTTCACCCGGTTCCATTTCACCACCCTGCACCACGCCGAGCAGCGCGCCGATGTGGTCGCAGCCGAGCAGCAGGGCGGAGATCATGTCGCCGCTGACCTCGATTTCGCCATTCCTCAGGCGGTCGAGGACGTTTTCCAGGACGTGGGTGAATTTCTCGACGCTGTGGATTTCGACCACGCCGGCGCCGCCCTTTATGGTGTGCGCAGCGCGGAATACGGCATTGATGG
>CAJBAP010000323.1 GCA_903950295.1 uncultured Rhodocyclaceae bacterium | reverse complement strand
GGCAATCCCGCCGGGGTACTGGCCGAATTCCACGCCCGCTGTGGCGCCCCCGGACCGACAGGAACACCCAACCAACATCGACTCGACACCGGTCTGGCCTGGCTGGCCGAGTGGGATGCCCGCGCCGCGCTGACCAAGCGGAGTGCCGACGTGTTCGCCCTGGCCGGAACGGACGACCCCATCGTGCCGGCGGCGATGAGCACGGCCGCCTTCGCCGCCTTGCCACCGGAACACCTCATGTTCGTCCCGGCATCAGGACAGTCGAATCATGTTTTGCCGGTTACGGCCCCGGACGTGTGTGCGCGCTGGATCGAAAGACTGGCCCCGCATGAGTGATACCCCCTTTCGCCGGCGCGTGGCCGCACGCTTTGCGGAAGCCGCGGCCACCTACGATGCGCATTCTGACGTGCAGCGCCATGCCGCCCGGCGACTGGCCCAGCGCATTGCCGTCGCGGGGCTGCCACCCCGGGCCCACGTGCTCGAAATCGGCTGCGGCACCGGCCACCTGACCGAGCATCTGGCCGCACGCCTGCCCGGCGCACGCATCATCACCACCGACATCGCACCGGCGATGGTAACCGCCTGTCGAACACGTCTGGCGCGCTTCCCCGGCATCGCCTATGCAGTGATGGACGGCATGCACCCGGCCATCAACGGGCCATTCGACCTGATCTGCGCCAACCTCGCCGCCCAGTGGTTCGACGATCTCCCTGGGGCAATTCTGGGCTTGACCCGATTGCTGGCGAAAGACGGCATGCTGGCGCTCGGCATACTCGGCGCAGGGAGCTTTCGCGAATGGCAGATGGCTTGCGAGAAACAGGGGCTGCGTCCGGGAACCCTGGCGTTTCCGTCGGCACAACAACTGAAAGCAGCTTTCCCGGCAGGCGGAACGATCGATCTGGTGCAGGAAACGTGGCTCGACCACCCGGCCGGCGGATTGGACTTTCTGCGTTCGCTGCGCGCCATTGGCGCCGATACCCCGCTGCCCGGACATACGCCGCTATCCGTCACGAACCTGCGCAAAGTCTTGCACGAACTGGGGCCGGCCCCCGCGATCACCTACGAGCTGATCTACGCTTGCTGGCAAAAGTAACCGCAGCCGTCCCGCCAGCGCCGACTTTTCAAATCCGCCGCAAATCATCACCGAGGCTTGCGGTGATGTCGTTTAACACGACACTACGCCGCTACAGCAGCCTCTTCAATCAGCACCGAGCGGTCATACAACGTTTCGGGTGCGATGTCCAAATCGCCAGGCCAGCACACGGTGTCAAGCGCGACGAAGGCTTGCTTGAACAGAGCAATATCTTGCAGGCGGGTGAATACACCCCGATTCAAATAAGGTCTTGCGTCAAACAAGCGGTGGTCACCCGTGTTGAACCAGAGTTCAAGAGAGTAGTCGTCACGCGGTACGACGCGAATAACTGATTCCACCATTCCTCCTACCGTAGCGGCTCAATTGCGAAGGGCGTCTGTCCGTTGACGGCCAGTTCCCAATCAGCCAATAGCGATTCGCGATGAATTTCAATCCACGCTTGCACCAGTCTTGTCTTGGCGACAGGAACTTCCCCGCTCAACACCGAACCATCAAGAATAGAGAACGACGCTTCCTGACCTTGATACTTCGCGTGGATATGCGGCAGTTTGTGCCTTTCATCGTCATAGAAGTAAAGGGCAATGATGATTCCGTAGAACATGCTGATGGTCGGCATCGCTTCCTCCTGCCGACGATTGTAGCTTCAATTGCCACCGTCCCGTCAGCGCCGACTTTTCCAGCCGTCAGGGGACGAGAACGACGCTACAAGTCAAGCAACCTGCACAGCCACCTCTTTCAAGGCGTCAAGGGATATGCGCTTGCCGATACCCAGTAGCTCAATGCCAACGACTTGGTCAGACGAATTGAAATCAAGCACGACACCAGGGCGCACCTCTTCCGATTCAACGATGGCGGACTCGTCGAACTTGAGGTAGAGCGCGTCGGCATCTTTGTCAAAATGGAGTTTCATAGCTCACTGCCTGGGCAGTGGCACCGAGTCGTCGTAGAGCGTCTCAGGGGCAATGTCGATTTCACCTGGCCAAACAACCGTGCCGTAATCGACAAACGCCTTGGTAAAGAGCGGCCCCTTCAATCGTATAAATGGTTTTTTATCCATGTAAGGCTGCATGTCGAAGAAACGCTTTTCACCATTCTCGAATACAAGATGCAACGTGTAGTCAGCGCGAGCTGTAACACTGACGACGTCAAGCAGCTCAGTCATATCATTCACCTTATTGCAAGGGTGCAATACGGAATGGCTGCTCGCCTGCAACAGCCAATTCCCAATCAGCCATGAGCTCGTCTTTGTGTATCTCCACCCAAACTTGCACCATTTTCAGCTGCTTGGGTGGAAAACTACCAGCAATCTACTGCCCATCTTCAATGGCAATCATTGTCTTCAAACAACATCGCAACAAGAATCCCGTAGAACATGCTGATGGTCGGCATCGCTTCCTCCTGCCGATGATTGTAGCTTCATTTGTCGCCGTCCCGTCAGCGCCGACTTTTCAAACCTGCTGCAAATCATCACCGAGACTGACATACATCTTGACGCCGCGTGAGCGCATCTCGGCTACCAATTGTTTGAATTCGCCACGATTCCAGGCATCGGGCCTTTCGGGTGTTACATAGAAGATCATGTCTTCACCGTGATTGGTCGTTCCAATCACCACACGGGATTTATCGGGGCGCAACGCGAAAGGGATTGGGCGAGGCAAGCGCTGTGTCTGTAACCAGATGCACTCATAGATGCGGCAGGATTCTGGGCGGGTTTCGTAGCTACCGCAACCCACGCCAATCTGACAATGCCGACACCACGTGTGTGCAGGCTTGTCGAGTTCTCGAATCTTCAGAACCTTGCAGCAGGCTGTGCAGCCGTCACAGTTATGCATGCGCTCTCCGTATTATCGATCGCACCAATAAAAACGGCCACCCGAAGGTGGCCGTTTAACTAACTCAGACTAAGTCTGGATTAGAAGTCGTGACGCAGGCCAACAGTGTATTGATCGCGGCTGTAATTGCGAACGGTCGTGCTGTGGTCGGTATCAGACGAACCATAGGCAGCGTAGGCAATCGTGCGCTTGGACAGCGGATACAGAGCGGCCAACTGGTAGCCGTCAGTGTCAGCATCGGTTGCACCGGCAAGCCTGTCAAAGTCGGTCGTGGCGCGGTAGTAAGAAGCAATCAGCACAACCGGGCCGACCGGGACGTTAACACCAAGCTCCCAGGCGCTGCGACGGTCGATTTCGCCATCAGCAGCAATGATATTGAGGGCGGCGTTCGCGTAGCCAGCTTCAGAGTGACCACGGGTGTAGAGGCCGAAAACCTTGGCAATGCCAAAATTGTAGTTGGCGGCCAAGTTCCACTGGCTCAGGTCACGGTCGGTGTTAAGAAGCGCAGTTGCGCCCGCCACTTCGGTGCTCTCATGCTGGTAGCCGAATGCGGCATTGAGGGGACCGTTGCTGTACGTGAGGGCGGTACCCCAACGAGTGTGATTAGCTTCACCAAACGCGATTGCGCTGTTATCGGTCTGGCCATTGCCATACTGGAGTTTGACCTGGAAGCCGGACATCATCGGCGAGGTGTAGGTCAGTGCCTCATCGGTGCGGGCATCGGTCAGGCGGG
>CAJBAP010000322.1 GCA_903950295.1 uncultured Rhodocyclaceae bacterium | reverse complement strand
TGTCACGGGTTTTTAGACCTGTCCGGATCTGTAGCAAATGAATTGTCCGCTTTTTCTGTTGAGGGCGGGAAGCGGCGGAGGGCGAAGCCCGTAGCCGGTTTCTGCCCTCAACGGCGCACCTGGCGGACGGTTCAGGCGGCCTTTTGCATCTCCTCTGTGATGGGTTTCCCGTCTGGCGTGAAGTAAGCCAGTCCGCGCGGCCCGTGAAACACAGCCAGCGCCCCGTTGGCGTAACGACATACCCGTACCCTGGCCTTGACGTAGTGGCAGCGATGCCGGTCCGCCGGAATCTGCAAGTTCAGCTTCTCGAAACGCACACAATTGTCGTTGCCCACCGTGCGTTCGTACTGCTCGCACAGGATGTCATCAAGACTTCCGCCAATCCAAGGCACGAACGCCGAGCCGTCTTCCATGGCCGGCACGGCAAACTCGGCGTTGAATGCTGGCAGATAGATCACCTGCAGGTAGCGATTGGCCGCTGCCATGTCAGTGATGCCGGCCAGTGCCAGTTCTTGCGGCAAGCGCCCCTGATGGGTCCCAAAGGCCCGTTCCGATCGCCCCCGTGCTTCCGGGGAGTAGGCGGCGATCATGTCGATGCCCAACTGCCTCATGGCTCGACCAAACTGGGTGAGGTTCTCTTTATCGACTTTGCCGTCGGCCTCCGGGGTAGTCCAGTAATGGCTGCCCCGGTCACTGTAGAACGAACTGAACAGCCCTCGGGCGGCAATGACATCCCGCACCCCACGGAAGCTACTGGCAGTGCCTTCCTCGTCCGTGAAGAACATCGAGTAGTGCTCGCTGGTGGCGTCGTCCATGGTGACGATCAGGTCCCATTTCTGTCCAGCAACCCATTCGTGGGTACTGCCGTCCTGGTGGATCAGCATGCCCGGCAGGGCTGATCGTTCTCGTCGCTTCCGGTGCGCGCCACGCTTCTCGGTCTTGGGCACCAGCTTGGCTTCTTGCAGCCGGTTCTTGACCCAGGTGTAGCTGCGTGTGCCGCCGTCTTTCCGGTACCAGCTATGGAAGTGTTTGACGTTCCAGCCCCGATGCCGGTTCCGGTACAGGTCGGTCAGTGCCAGCACTTCATCGACGGGGGCACGCCGGTTCGACATCTGTTCCAGCCGTCGGTCGATCAGCCCATCAAGCCCTTCGGCTTCATAGCGCACCAGATACCGTCGGAAACTGCGTTCGCACATCCCCAGTATCCCCGCCGCTTCGGCCTGCGTCAGCCGTCCTGCATTCCACCCTTCATACGCTTCTTCGAATCTCATCTTCCGGATCTCCTGTAACAGCTCCGTCCGCCTCATCTCGCACCCCCTTCGGGACACTATGACGACCGGACAGATAACGTGCTACAGAACCGGACAACTCATTAACTCGCGACAGGCTGCTTCACGGGTGGTGCAGAATTCGCGTTTTAGCATATGATGTTGCTGGATCCGGCAAGTCGTTCTTGTATGTTCTTTCGAATTTTATCAAAAAGTTCTATTTACTCCGTTAGCCAGCGGCCAAGACTGGCTGCAAGATCGGATTTCGAAAATGGCTTGGAGAGAAAATCATTCATCCCTGCCTCGCGGCAGGCATCGCGGTCCGACTGCATCGCATTGGCCGTCAGCGCGATGATCGGCACCGTGGCATTCGGCCCGCCTCCGGCACGGATGCGCCGGGTAGCCTCGATGCCGTCCAGTTCGGGCATCTGCATGTCCATCAGGATCAGCCCGAAGGATTCCTTGCCTGCCGCGGCAACCGCCTGCAGGCCGTTTTCGGCGAGTGTGGTTTCAAAACCGAGGCGGTCGAGCAGGGTCAGTGCCAGCTTCTGGTTGATCGGGTTGTCCTCGACGAGCAGCAGGCGATGGCTCTGGGGGGGCTTGGGGCCGAGCGACGGCAACGGCTCGATGCTCTCGGCCGGTTCGGCCGTCGCTTGCAAGGGAAGTTCAAACCAGAAGCAGCTCCCCTTGCCCGGCTCGCTTTCCACGCCAATGCGGCCGTGCATGCCTTCCACCAGCCGCTTGCTGATTGCCAGACCGAGACCGGTACCGCCGAATTTCCGGGTCGTCGAAGCATCCACCTGGCTGAAATCGTTGAACAGCCGCTCACGTGCCTCGGGGGCGATGCCGATGCCCGTGTCGCGCACCTCGATGCGCACGCCCTCTGCCGAGCGGGCGGTTGCAATGGTTACCTTGCCTTCCTGGGTGAATTTCACGGCGTTGCCGGCAAGATTGAGCAGCACCTGGTGAATGCGCGTTTCGTCGCCCAGGAACCAGCTGTTGGTTTCGGACGGCATCGCCAGTTCAATGCCAATGCCTTTCTCGCGGGCGCGCAGGGCCAGCAGGGAATAGACGCGGTCGGTAATGCGGGAGAACGAAAACGGCCGCGATTCGAACTCCATGCGGCCGGCCTCGATCTTCGAAAAATCGAGAATGTCATTGATGATTGTCAGCAGCAGTTCGGCCGAAAGCGACACATCCTTGGCCAGCGCGCGCTGCTCGTCGTTGAGTTGCGTATCGAGCAATAGCTGTGTCATGCCGATCACGCCATTCATCGGCGTGCGGATCTCGTGACTCATCGTGGCCAGAAACTGCGACTTGGTAGCCGTGGCCCGTTCGGCCGCCATGCGCGCCTCAGCGCTTTCCTCGGCAAGCAGGACCAGCGACTGCTCATGCCTGCGCCGGATTACATCGGCCTGGCGGACGAAGAGCAACATCACTATCAGTACGCCAAGGGTAACGGGTATCAGCTTCAGGCGCAGCTGGTGAAAATCCTGTTCGGTACGTGCAATCGAGGCGGTGCGGTCGGTATAGATTTCCACCACGGCTTCGATGCTGTCTTCCGGCCTGACGGGCAGATAGGTTGACACCAGGTTGCGGTCGTGAATTTCGCCGTCGAAGGAATTGAAGCTGCCCCGAAAGGTGATTTCGCTGGCCGGCATTCCTTTCAATGCATTCCTGAAACCGGGATTGTCCGACTTGTCCTCGCCGATCTGCCGGGGCTCCGAGGAGTACACCGTCAGGCCGTCCCGATTCATGATCTTGAGCTTGACGATGTTGGTGTGGTGGGTGAAATTCCGGATGCGCTGCTCGATGGCGGGCAGGTTTGCATTGCCCCGTGCAACCGCGAAGTCGCGCCCCTCGTGCGGAAGCTGCGATCTGATATCGGGCCAAACCTCGCCGACGAATATTTCGGTGATCGTCTTGTTGGTCGCCTCGCTCGTCTGCAACTCGTTCTGGTGGGCGTTCTCCTCCACGAAGCGCAGGGTCATCAGCAGGCCGAGACCGAGCGCGATCAGACCGATGGTCGCAAAGGCCTGCAGGTTGTAGCGAACATAAACCTCATGCCAGGTGAGCTTCATTGGCGACCCCTCATCCGTTTTCCTATTCCGGCATGCCGACATTGCCTGCCATCGTTTCGAGTGCGGCGATCACGGTTTTGAGTTTCTCATGTACCTCACCGGGTTGTCCGACAATATTTGCGATCTTGCGGCGCAGCTCCACCAGCTCCCCGATCAACTGGTTCTCGATTTCGGGCAGCATACCCATGTGGAGGAAGGCATCCTCGAATTCGTCGATGACCTTGTTGATCAGCTCACGCGTGATCGACAGATCGTTCAGTTGTCGTGCTTCCAGATTTTTGACCGAATCGCGAATCTCCCAGGCGGCATAGCGGATACCCTGCTGTTTCAGCACGTTGTCGTGTTCGAGCAACAGGCCCTGGATGCGCGATTCGATGCCCTCGGCGAGCGTGGCGATGTTGTCGCGAATGCGGCCGAGGCGCTGCGGATCATCCTCCGGAAGGTTGGTGGTCAGCACCGTGACATGATCGAAATTGACCACCATGTTCCGATCGATTTCGAGGATGCGTCCGAGCGTACGCCGCTGCTCGATCAGCGTGCGCTGATCCTCCGGCAATCCGCCGCCGGTTGTGGACCGGGCCAGGCTGTCGCCTTCCCAGATCAGGTAAACCGCACCTTCAAGTTCGTACTGGCGCAAGGATTCGAGGGCCAGCGCCGCAACCGCCTGGATGTTGTCGCAGCCGAAACTCTTGGAGAGGAACTGCATCACGACACCCAGCTCCCCCATGGCCGACATGGAAGTGAACGCGACGTTCTGTGCGTAGGCCATCTGCTCGCGGCTGGCCGCCTTGTCGGCGAACACCTTGGCGATCTGGGCCAGCTTGCGCAGCAGGGTCGGGGTGCCGACCGGCTTGATCAACTGGTCGTCGGCGTCGAAGCCTTCGCGATCGACATCGTCATCCGCGCACAGCAGCAACTGGAACAGGTCGGAGAGGTCAAAATCGTCACGCAACTCGCGGTGCAGCAGGAAGCCGCTGTCTTCGGGCAGGCCGGTGTCGATGATTACCAGATCAGGGCGCCGTGTGGAGAGAGCGGCGCGGCAGTCGTCGGTGGTGCGGAAGACATTCAGATCCAGCAAGCCGGACAGGCTTTCCTTGTGGGCGGCGAGAAAGGGCTCGTCGGCGCTGACGAGATAGGCGAAGAGTTTTTCGGCCATGATGTTTGATCCGGGTTGCGTTAAGTGAGTTTGTCAGGCGTTCAGGGTGAGGATGCGTTCGAGGATCTGGCGCACCACGGCGGGTGCGAAGGGTTTGTCGCAAATGCCGGAGACGCCGGCCTCCTCGACTCCGGCCAGTCGCTGTGCATTGGATTCGCTGGTGACCATCAGCACGGGCACCGAAGCTTGCCATGAACTATTGCGGATGTATTCGATGAGGCATTTGCCGTCGAGGTCCGGCATGTTGTAGTCGGTGATGATGAGATCGAAGGGCGTCTCGTTGATGATCGGGATTGCATGTAGTCCGCCCTCCGCCTCGACGAAACGGGTAATGCCCAGATTTTCCAGCGTCCGCCGCATGAAACGCCGGTGCGAAGGGCTGTCGTCGACCAGCAGGACGCGAATGGCGGCGAGGTCGAGGCTGCCGATTTCGAAGTCGGGCGTGTCATCCAGGTAGTCCAGCGTGGCTCGCAGAACGGCATTGAGCTGCTTTTCAGAAAAGGGCTTCGGCAGCAGCCCGCACACCCCGGCCTGGCGCACGGGCTCGAGCATTTGTGCCCGGGTCTCGCTCGAGATGAGGATGAACGGCGTGTGCTGGAAATGATCCGTTGATCGCATGCGCTGGACCAGTTCGGTGCCCGTCATGTCCGGCAGGTAAAGCGCGCTGATGACCAGCGCCCGGGGTTCGATGAGATCGCTGGCCAGCAGCGATGCGCCGCTCTCGTAGCGCTGCACGTTGCGCGCGCCGAGCTTGGCGAGCATCGCACTGATGGCCTTGGCCTGAACAGCGGATGGCTCGACCAGCTTGATGGGTAATACGCTGATGTCGAAAGACACGATTGACTCCTGGAATATGCTGGCCGGTCAAAAAAGCTCTGGTTCGTTGGCGGTCTCACCGCCCCTGAGCGCATCGAAAACGTGGTCAAGCTCCTGGTCGAAGTCGCTCCCTTCCGAGAGCAGCTCGAGCGCGCTGCGGACCGAACGGTCGATTTCGCCGCCGATGTCGGCTTCCTGTTCATGGCTGATGCCGAGCCAGGTAAACCGCTGGACGACCTTGTCCTCGAGTTGGCTGAGGATCATGCGCACGTCGGCGACCGTGGCGAGGTATTTGCGACGTACCGAACGGATGCCGGTCGTCGCGCTGCCGAGGGCCAGCTGCAACTGCTCCGCGCGCGCCATCGATTCGAGGCGCATGTCGACGTTGTCGCACAGTGCTTCTGCCGCTTCGGCAAGGATGGCGATGTTGTCGCGCAGCTGGCCGGCACGGTCGGCATCCTCGCTCTCGGCCGGCATGTCGGCGATGATGATCGACACACGATCGTAATTGACGACCAGCCGCTGGCGGAACTGGAACAACCGGCCCATTCCGGTGGCCTGCTCGAGGATCGAAATCTCAATCGGGGTGGGCTCGCCGCTGGCCGTGACGATCGTCCGGCCGCCGTTGTGGCGGATCATGATGCTGCATGTCACGCCCAGTTCGCGGGTGGTCGCCAGCAGGTTCTCGGCGAGGGCGGTGTGGCTCCGGCACCCGACGCTGGCGCGCATGAAGCTCAGCAGCGCGCCGTTCTGGCCCATGGTCGACAGGAAACTCATCGCCATTTTCTGCAGCGAATCCTTTTCCTCGTCGAGCTGGACGGCCTTGCGGTGCCGGACGATGGCGCGGGTGACCTTGCGCAGCAGGATTTCGGCTTTCACCGGCTTGATCAGCAGATCGTCGCCACCGGCATCGTAGGCCTGGATGTGCTCCATGATGCCTTCGTGCGCGGTGGCGAAGATGATCGGGATGGTTGCCCACTCGCGCAGCCGGCGGCAGACCTCGATGCCGTCCATGCCGGCCATCTCGATGTCGAGCAGGATCAGATCAGGCGTGCGCTGGTGACAAAGTTCCAGGGCCTGCTCGCCGTTTTCGGCGGTGATGACGTCGAACTGGCGGGCGAGCAGCGTGCGATGGGCAATGAGTGCCTGCGGGGAATCGTCAACCACCAGGATCAGGCCGGTGACGTTTGGGGTTTCGAAATCGTCCATGAAAGTGTCCAGTCGTAACAGGCGGAAAGATGTTAAGTGGCGGGACTTGTCGGCACCATCAACAGCGCAGCGCATGTTGCGGCATGGGCGTCACCGGATAAGGGGGACGAGTCGGCCTAGCTTTCGAATGGGGGAGTGATCGTGAAGCGCTGATTGAACTGTGTGACCGCCAGAATCTCCTTGACCCTGCCATGCGGATTGGCCAGCGAGATGCGCTTCTTGACCTTGTCGGCCTTGTCCTGTGCCAGCAGGAGTTGGCCGAGCCCGGAGCTGTCGATGTAACTGACCTCGCGCAGGTCGATCTCGATGTGTTTGATCGTCGGCCTGGCAATGGCTTTGGCCAGACTTTCGGATAGCGTGTTGCGACTGGGAAAGTCGAACTGGCCGCGCAGGCGAATCACTGCGCGGTCGGAACAGAATTCCAGCTTGGCCGCCATGGCTGTATTGGTTGTCATGATCTGCGTCCCATTCACGCTCAAAATTCGGCCCATGTTTCTTCATCGTCCAGCAAGAGGGTGGGTGTTGCCTTGGCCAGGCTGCTGCGCGCCGTCCTGCCAGCGCCGACTTTTTGGGGACGGTTGGGCAGGGCCCGCGGTGTGGCATCGCGCAGCGGGCGGCCGGGCAGCGTGCTGCCGCCGGTCCGGCCGGTATCCTCGCTCAGCTTGAACATGGAGACCGACTGCACCAGGGAACGTGCCTGCTCTTCCAGACTCTCCGCGGCCGCGGCGGCTTCTTCCACCAGCGCGGCGTTCTGCTGCGTCACTTCGTCCATCTGGCCGACGGCCTGCGTGACCTGTTCGATGCCCGAGCTCTGCTCGCGGCTGGCGTTGGTGATTTCGGTAACGAGGCTCGCCACCTGCTGGAAGCTGGACACCACGTCGTCCATGGTATTGCCGGCCTGATCGACCAGGCGGGCGCCGCTGTCCACCTTGCCGACCGATTCGGCGATGAGTTCCTTGATTTCCTTGGCGGCAGTGGCCGAACGCTGGGCAAGATTCCTGACCTCGGTGGCGACAACGGCGAAACCGCGGCCCTGCTCGCCGGCACGGGCGGCCTCGACCGCGGCATTGAGGGCGAGGATATTGGTCTGGAAGGCGATCGAGTCGATCACGCCAATGATGTCGGCGATCTTCTTCGAACTGTCCTGGATGCCGTTCATCGTGCTGACGACCTGCTTCACCATCTGGCCGCCGCGGGTGGCGATATCGTTGGAACTGCGGGTCAGTTCGTTGGCCTGGCGCGCATTTTCAGCGTTCTGCTTGACGGTGGCGTTGAGTTCCTCCATCGAGGAAGAGGTTTCCTCGAGCGACGAGGCCTGCTGCTCGGTACGGCTCGACAGGTTGCTGTTGCCGGCGGCGATTTCCTGCGACGCCGTGTTGATGGCATCCGATGCGTCCTTGATCTGGCCGACCACTTCGCGCAGCCGCTCGATGGTGGCATTGGTGTCGTCCCGGAGCTTGCCGAAGATACCGCCGAAGTCGGCATCGATGGTTTGCGTCAGATCGCCCAGGGCAACGCGGCCGAGTACGGCGGAGGTGGCCTCGAGCGACTTCTGCGTGTTGTCCAGCAGCTGGTTGAGGCCCTGGGACAAGGAGGCGAAGAAACCGCTCTTGCCGTCGATGGCCAGGCGCTGCGACAGATCGCCCAGGGTGGCGGCGCTGACGATGTCAGCGACCTCGTTCTCGATGGCGACCTCGCCGGAGCGGTCGCGCCATTCGGCTACCGCACCAAGGCGTTCGCCGCGTGTGTTGATCACCGGGCTTGCCGTCACCACCATGTGATGGCCGCCGACGACGAAACTGGCAGTATGCGTATTGTTCAGCTTGGCGATCATGGCCGCCTGGTGCTGGGGATTCTGGTGGAACTGGTCGATGCTGGAACCGACCACGTTCGCCGCGTTGAACGACGGCAGGTCGCGGCGGATATCGGTTTCCGCTTCCTGCAGCAGCTTCAGAACGGCGTTGTTGGCGTAGATCACCGTGCGCTCCGCATCGGTGATCATCACGCCGGTCGAGACATTGTCGAGGGCGATCTTGATGCGCAGCATTTCGTCGGCCGCGCGCTGGTCAGCTTCGATGCGCGCCTTGAGGTTGCCATGCATCTGCCGCATCGCCGCCATGATGCCGACCGTGGGGCCTTTCGTTTCAGGCAGCGCGGTATTCAGGTCGCCGGCGGCAATGCGTTCGGCGATGCCGGCGACGAGGGCGGGTTCGCCGCCGATCGCACCATACACGCCGCGATAAATGAAGATGCCGACGCCGGCGAGCAGCGCGAGGCCGATCAGCACCATCGCGCCCTGGACAAGATGCACCTTGCCGGCGAGGGCGCTGGCTTCCTCGTTCATGCTTGCCTGGATCTTGTCGATCTGGCCGACGACTTTTTCGGCGCGGGTGTTGAGCTTGCCGAAGGCGAGCATCGATTCGTCCTCGCCGGTGCCGAACTTGCCGAGCTTGAGGAATTTATCGACATCGGCGGACAGTTCGCGCCAGGCCGCATCGACCCCGGCCATGGCGACGCCCTGCGCGTTCAATTCACCGGCCAGCTTCTGGAATTCGGCCAGGCTGGTGGTGGTGAGCTTGATCGAAGCCGAGGATCCCTCGGTGACGATTACTTCGTTGAGGCCGCGCAACAGCTTCTGCAGCAGCACGTTCCCCGCTTCCATCCGGGCGACCGTATCGGCGCTTTTCTCGAGGGCACGCTGGCCGAAAAAGCTGGTGAGGGACATCGCCAGCACCAGCGCGACAATGAAGGCGGCGGCCAGCATGAGGCGCGAACGCAGTGTGGTTACGTTCATGAAAATCTCCAGAGGATTGAACTGAATAAAAGCGGGGAAAGGCGTGGATCAGGACTCGGCCGGCAGGCCCTTGGCGGTCCAGTCGGTGAAGCCGCCGCGCATGTACATCACGTTCTTGTAGCCGGCCTTGATGGCGAGGATGGCGGCCTTGTACGACTTCCAGCCGGTCGGGCCGTCGCTGTAGAAGACGATGGCCTTGGCCTTGTCGGCTGGTAGCTTGGCGAGGTCGAACTGGTCCTGGGCGGCATCGAAGTTCTCGACCTTGTCGCTCTTCTCCTTGTAGGCGATGGCGACGGCACCCGGCACGTGGCCCTTGCCGAAGTTCAGCACGGCGCGGGTGTCGACGAACATGGCGCCGCCGTCGAGGGCCTTCTTGCCTTCTTCAACGGTCACGACCTTGCCGCCGTTGAGCTTGGTCGGGGTTTCCTGGGCTTGGGCCGGGACGGCAGCGAGGCCGAGGGAGGCGGCGAAGAACAGGGTGGTGGCGATTTTCTGCAACAGTGACTTCATGGGGATCTCCTTGGGTGGGGTGGGTGGTGCGGTGGTTAAAAAATCATTCGCTGCCGGCGGGTTCGTCGAGCAGCGCCATTTCGGGTGAAACCATCAGCTTCTCGATATCGACGACGATCAGCATGCGTTCGCCGAGGGTGCCGAGGCCGTTGATGTATTGGGTATCGACCGTCGCCGCGAAATCCGGTGTCGGGCGTATCTGGTTGTCATTCAGGCTGGTGACATCCGAGACGCTATCGACGACCATGCCGACGACGCGCGAGGCAACGTTGAGGATGATCACCACCGTGAATTGGGTGTAGTCGGCCTGGCCGACGTTGAACTTGATGCGCATATCGACGATCGGCACGATGATGCCGCGCAGGTTGATCACCCCCTTGAGGAACACCGGCGCATTGGCGATCGTCGTCGGTTTCTCGTAACCGCGGATCTCCTGCACCTTGAGAATGTCGATCGCGTATTCTTCGGGGCCGAGCGTGAAGGTAAGGAACTCCTGGGCGTAGCCGCCTTCGGTGTCGTCTGCAGTGCGGGTCATGTTCATGCTCCTGTAGGGTTCAGGCTGCTTGCGGCAGGTCGGGGGCGTGGCGGCGGGCCATCTGCACCAGGGCCGCCACATCGAGAATCAGCGCGACATGGCCATCGCCCATGATGGTGGCGCCGGCAACGCCGGAGACCTTGCGGTAGTTGGCCTCGAGGCTCTTGATGACCACCTGGTGCTGGCCGACCAGCGCATCGACGAACAGCGCCGCCCTGGCCCCGTCGGCCTCGACGATGATGGCGATGCCGCTGTCAAGGTGGGTGCAAGCGCCGGTGAGGCCGAATAGTTCGTGCAGGGCCACCACCGGCAGGTATTCGCCGCGCACGTGGATCAGGCGTTCCTGGCCGGACAGGCTGCGGATCATGCTGCGCTCGGGCTGCAGCGATTCGATCACATAGCCGAGCGGGATGATGTAGGTTTCCTCGCCTGCCGCGACCGACATGCCGTCAAGGATGGCCAGCGTCAGGGGCAGGCGTACCGTGATGCGGGTACCGACGCCCATCAGCGAATCGATCTCGACGCGGCCGCCCATGGCGGCGATGTTGCGCTTGACGACATCCATGCCGACGCCGCGGCCCGACACCTCGGTAATCTGGTCGGCCGTCGAGAAACCGGCTTCGAAGATCAGGGCGAAGACTTCCTGGTCGCTCATCTGGTCATGCACATTGAGGCCGCGCTCCTTCGCCTTGGCGAGGATCTTGTCGCGCGGCAGCCCGGCCCCGTCGTCGCCGACCTCGATCACGACGTTGCCGCTCTGGTGGTAGGCCTTGAGGGTGATGGTCCCGACCGGCGGCTTGCCCTTCGCGGCACGCGCTTCGGGGGTTTCGATGCCGTGGTCGAGGCTGTTGCGGATCAGGTGGGTAAGCGGATCGGTGATGCGTTCGACCAGGCCCTTGTCGAGTTCCGTGGTTTCGCCGCTGGTCTTCAGTTCCACCTGCTTGCCGAGCTTCTGCGACAGATCGCGGACCACGCGGGGAAAGCGCGAGAACACCACCGACATCGGCATCATGCGGATCGACATCACCGATTCCTGCAGGTCGCGCGTATTGCGCTCGAGCTGGACCAGGCCGGAATGCAGGCGCTCGAATGCAATCGGATCGGCGCCCAGCGCGCTCTGGGCGAGCATCGCCTGCGTGATCACCAGTTCGCCGACGAGGTTGATCAGTTGATCCACTTTATCGACACCGACGCGGATCGATGCATCGCTACCGGCCGGCGCGGCCGCTTGCGGCTTGCGTTCGCGGGCTGGCGGCTTCTCTGCAGCTGCGCTGGCCGGGGGCGTCGGTGACGTTGGCGCGGCGGCGGTCGCTGATGCAGCGACGGCTGGTTCGGGCGTCGCGGCGGGAATATCGGTAAAGAATCCGTAGGCCTCCTGCGCCTCTGCCTGAAAAGTCGGCGTTGGCGGGACGGCGGGTTGCGGATCATCAAACAAGCCGTAGGCCGTTTCTTCGCTGGCGTCCTGCCCGCTGCGGTCTGCGGCAGGCAGCGGCGCAGGCTCGTCGAACAGGCCGAAGCCGGGGTCTTCGTGAACGCTCTCGCTGGCGACCGTCAGTTGCTTGAGGCGGGCGGTAATGGAGGCAATGGCCGCGGGGTCGGCGGCCGGGCCGCCGCGGTGGGCGCCGAGCATGTCCTTGAGCACATCATCGGCGCCGAGGAAGGCATCCACCATCTCGCTCTTGAGCGGCAATTCGCCCTTGCGGATGAGGTCGAGCAGGTTTTCGAGGACGTGCGTGACATCCTGCAGATCGGTGAAGCCGAAGGTGCCCGAGGAACCCTTGATCGAATGCGCGGCGCGGAAGATCGCATTCAGCTGCTCGGGCTCGGGATTGGCTACATCCAGCTCGAGCAGCAGCGACTCCATGTTCTCGAGGTGTTCCTGGGTCTCCTCGAAGAAGACCTGGTGGAACTGGGTCATGTCCAGGCTCATGGCGCTTCCTGCGACCGGCTTAACCGATGACCTTCTTGACGACATCGACCAGCTTCTGCGGGTCGAAGGGTTTGACCAGCCAGCCCGTCGCGCCGGCTTCCTTGCCCTTGGCCTTCATCGCGTCGGAAGACTCGGTGGTCAGCATCAGGGTGGGAATCGACTTGTACTGGGGCAGCGCGCGCAGGTTCCTGACCAGCGTCAGGCCGTCCATGCGCGGCATGTTCTGGTCGGTCAGGACAAGATTGAAGGTCTTGCCCTTGGCCTTGTCGAGGCCGTCCATGCCATCCACGGCTTCGGTTACATCGTAGCCGGCGGCTCTCAGGGTAAAGACCACCATCTGGCGGATGGAAGCGGAATCATCGACGGCAAGGACTGTTTTGGACATGCGGCACTCCTGTGTATCAGAAAAATCACAATTGCAGAATTAGTGATAAAAATGATAGACGAGGGCGACCGGTCGTGTCTCTGACCAGATGTGACGAAATCCAACGGTTTGTTGCGATGGCCCCCAGCCAGGGGGCGGCGTCAGTCGGTCAGAGTAATCGACGCCGCGAAGGCGTAGCCGACCGCATGGATGCTGCGCACGGGCAAGGGCACGCCGCTGTCGCGGCTGACCTTTTGCCGCAGGCGGCTGATCAGGGTATCCAGCCGGCGTGTGTCGTAGTAGTCGACGTTATGGCCGAGGGCGACAATCATGGCGGGGCGGGGCACCGGTTCCCCCGGGTTTTCCGCCAGCGTGGCAAGAAACGTGGTTTCGGCCTGGGTCAGCCGTACCGGCACCCCTTGTGGCGGAGACAGCATCCAGGTGGTGCGCGATATCTGCCATTCCCCGGCTTCCTCACCTTCACGCAACACCTGGTGAGCCTCGACCGGCGCGGCGACCTTTTCATGGCAGCCGAATCGCAGGGCGTCGAGCTGGGCGGCCAGCAGTTCCAGGTCAAGCGGCCGCGACAGCCAGGCGCACGCCCTGATCTCGCGGTGCAGGCGCAGGCGTTGCTCCCGATCGGGCGCGGCGCACAGCACGATGCGCGGGATATGCACGGCCTCGAGCGCAGGAATCGGGGCGGCGACGATGTCCGCGTCAAGCAGCAGCACGTCGGGCGTGTGCTGGAAAGCCAGCGCCGCGATTTCATCCGCTGCGGTGGCGATCAACACGCGCCAGCCGTAATGCGGAAGGCCATCGAGCAGTTGGCGGCGCTCTCCGGCCTCGGTCAGCGCGGCGAGCAGCACGGGGAAAGGGTGATGGGCGGGGGTCACTGCGTTCCGATAGTCTCGAAGTGATGGCGTATTTCGGCAAGAAAGTCCTCAATCTGGCTCACCAGGCTGTATGCCAGGTCCGGCGAATTGGCCTGCTGATTGCGGACAGCATTCTCGAGTTGGCGGGCCGACTCTGCCAAGGCCGTGGCGAATAAATTGCCGGCGCTTCCCTTGAGCGTGTGGGCGATGCTACGCAGCTGCACATGATCCGCCACGGCGGCCGCCTGCCGGAGTTGCACCGGCGTGTCGGCCATGCTTTCGAGCGGTATCGCCAGCAGCCTGGCAACAAAGCTTTCACGCCCGGGATAGGTTTTTTCAATTTGTTGCCAGTCAATCTGGCCGGTACGAGGCATGCTCTTGTCCGGCCGAGGTGCCGATGGCGCGGAGTCGCCCTTTGCCGGGGGCGAAAAGTTCGGCAGATGCCGCAGGATGGCGGAGACCAGGGTTTCCTGATCGAGTGGCTTGGTCAGCGTATCCACCATGCCGGCATCAAGGCAAAGGCTGTGTTCCTGAGGGAGTGCATGGGCCGTCTGGCCGATGACCGGCAGATGCGGGGCGATTGCGCGGATGCGTCGTGTTGCGTCCCGGCCATCCAGTTTGGGCATTTGCACATCCATCAGGATCAGGTCGAAGCCGCCCGGCTTGGCGGCGATCTCCTCGACGGCGTGTTGTCCATCGCCGGCCATTGTCACGGTGGCCCCTTCGTTCATCAGCATGTCGGCCAGGACCAGCTGGTTGATCTCGTTGTCCTCGGCGGCGAGGATGCGCAGCCCGGCCAGACGCCGCCTGCCGGCGGTGGGCACGATGACTTCATCAGGCAGCAGGGTCGTCGCGACGCAGGGGAGGCGCAATTCGAAACTGCTGCCTTTCCCCGGCGTGCTGGTAACTGCAATGCTGCTGTCCATCAATTCCGCCAGCCGCTTGCAGATGGCCAGACCGAGGCCGGTCCCGCCATACTCGCGGGTGGTGCTGGCATCTGCCTGTTCGAAGGGCGAGAACAGGCGGGCTTGCTGTTCGGCGGTCATGCCGATGCCGGTGTCGATGACACGGAAGACGAGATGCCCGGCATCGACGTCGACCTTGAGCAGGATCTCGCCCCGGGACGTGAACTTGATCGCATTCGAAAGCAGGTTGAGCAGTATCTGGGCGATGCGTACCGGGTCGCCCATGCATGAGGCAGGCAGGTCCGGCGCCGGGATGCAGCGCACGGCCAGCCCCTTGAGCGTGGCGCGGTCGGCCACGCTGGCCAGCGTCTCGCGGGCGATGCGGGCCGGATCGACAGGCAGCCGCTCGATCTTGAGCTTGCCGGCCTCGATCTTGGAAAAGTCGAGGATGTCGTTGATCACCGTCAGCAGCAGCTTGCCGGTATCGAGGATCTTGCCGAACGTATCCTGCATCCGGGGGTGGCCATGGCTGTCGCGGCGGCCGATCTGCGCGAGGCCGAGCACGCCGTTGAGCGGCGTGCGGATTTCATGCGACATGTTGGCCAGAAACTCGCTCTTGATTCTGGCCAGGTTTTCCGCCGCAGCGCGGGCCTTTTCCCGCTCGGTTTCCACCAGCTTGCGTTCGCGGTTATCGCTGAAATTGATGACGATGCCCGCCGGTTGCCCTTCGTGCTGCAGCTGGATGGCAGCGTAATTGATCGACAAGGGGGTGTGGTCGGCGCGCCAGAAGATATCGTCATCGCTGCTGGCCGGGGTGCCATTTTCCAGGCAGGCCTGGATGGGACAGTCCTTCGGTACATAGCGTGAGCCGTCGGCCCGATGGTGATGGATCATCTCATGCACCGGGTGGCCCAGCAAGGCCGCCTCTTCATGGCCGAGCATGTTGAGGGCAGCCTGGTTGACGAAGGTGATCGTCCCCTTGCTGTCCGTCTCGATAATGCCCTCCGCGGTTGTCTCGAGAATGCGCTGCAGCCGGTATTGGGTGTGGTGCAGCTCTGCAGTGCGGTCTGCCACCAGCAGCTCGAGGTGGTTCTTGTACGTTTCGAGCTGATCCAATACGTGCCGCTTCTCGGTAATGTCTTCCTTGACGGCAACGAAATGTGCGATCTCGCCGTGCTCGTCGAGGATCGGGGAAATGGTGGCCGCTTCCCAAAGCGTCGTGCCGTCCTTGCGCCGGTTGCGGAATTCGCCGGCCCAGCTCTTGCCTGCCAGCAGCGTTTGCCACAGGGCGGCAAAGTCGGTAGCGGTGGCTTCGGGGTCATGCAGGAAGCGCGGGTTGCGGCCGAGTACCTCGCCACTGCTATAGCCAGTCAACTGCGTGAATGCCGGGTTGACGTAAATCAGGTTGACATTTTTGTCGGCAATCATGATGGCATTGCCGGTGGCTTCGATCGCACGCGTCAGTTGCCGCTGTGTTGACTCCATCTGGCGGCGTTGCGTGAACTCGCTATGGCGCACCAGGACGCGGACCTGTTCATCCTGCAGGAAGCGGTATGCCGACATGGCGAACCAGTGCTCGTTGCCCGCCGGGTCCGGGCAATTGTAGTCGTGCGTAAAGTCCCCGATCCGTCCGGCCAGCAGATCCTCGAGCTGCTGCATCACCTGCGTGGCATCGCTGTCGCCCCAGGGGATGACCGGTGTGCCACAGGCGGCATTCCGGCAGGCGGCAAGATAGCTTTCGCCGACACCATGCGACGCGTTCTGCCAATGGCCCTGCAGGGCGAATTTACGCCAGGGCTTGTTGACGGTGAGGATCACGCCGGTCTCATCGAGGATGGCGATATGGCTGGGCAGGGTGTCGAGCGCGTCCTGCAGCAGCTGCTCGGAGGCCTCGATTCTGGCCGTTGCCAGCTTCGATTCGGTGATGTCGGTGATCGTGCCGATCCAGCCGACGAGCCGGTTGTTTTCATCGTACTCCGGCCGGGCGATGGACAATACCCAGATAACATGGCCATCGGGCTGCACAAAACGAAATTCAGAACGCCAGACCGGGGTGGTTCCAGAAGCGGTTGCCTGCCAGCTGGCGAAGACGCGTTCCCTGTCATCGGGATGTATGCAGGTGACCCAGCCCGTGCCGCTGGCCGCCTCGCTGGAAATGCCCATGATTTCCGCGCAGCGCTGGCTGGTAAAGATGTTTGCACCGTCCGCAGTGGTACGCCAGATGCCCGAAGGGGATGCGTCGACCAGCAGGCGGAAGCGGCGCTCGCTGGCTTGCAGCGCCCGCTCGGAGGCTGCGCGGATGGCGGCCTGGCGCTTGAGCACGAAGATCCATGTGCCGGCCAGCAGCAAGGCCAGCAAGGTCAGTGCGGTGATGACCTTCGTCCGTATTTCATGTTCCCGTTGCGCCTGTTCTGAAAGGACGACGACGTTGGTGTGCAGCCAGCGATCCACCATCTTCTGGTAGGCGCCGGACTGAATCAGCGCCGCCTGTGCGGCGTCGAGTTTCTTCAACAATTCGGCATTGCCCTTTTGCACCGCCAGGGCGCTTTCGCGGATGTCGAACGGCGGGCCGGCCACCACCACGTCATGTACCCCGAGCAAGCCGAGTTCATAGAGGGCCACCCACTTGTCGACCGCATAGGCGTCGATCTTTCCTTCGCGCAGCAGATTGATGGCCTGTTCGGTGTCATCGACCGGGACGAGCGTCAGCTGTGTCTCGCCCTTGAGCCGTGAGCGCGGATAGCCGCCGGCGGTTACGCCGACCCGTTTGCCGGCAAAGTCTTTGAGTTCATGCAGATCTTGCGCATCTTCCCGGACCAGGAAAACGTACTCGAACCGATAGAAGGGTACGGTGAAGTCGTACAGTTCCCGACGCTGCGGGGTGATCGCCAGCGGCCCGAAGAAATCCGCCCGGCCCTGCTGTACCCTGGCCTGGGCCTCCGCCCACGGCAGCAGGGCGACCTCGAGCGGCTGGCCGAGCTGTTCGGCCACGGCACGGGCCAGGTCCACACCAAGCCCCTTGGGCTGGGTGCCATAAAAGTAGGAGAGCGGCGGATAGGCTTCGTCGGAAACGAAGCGCAAGGGCGGCGCTGTCGAGGCCGCCTGCGCGCTGGTGGCCATCACCAGGCACAACAGGGCAAGCGGGTATTTCAGCGTTGACCGAAAACACCTCTGAAACAGCGGCGACAAAAGTGACGAAAGTGACATCATGATGTTTGTCTCGAGCAAAACCGTCAGGTGCTTTCAAAAAATGCGTTGGCATGGCGGCTGCGGGCATCGATGCGGCCGAACAGCGTGCGGGTCTCGTCGTTCCAGGTAAGGCCGAGGCTGCGGCAGGCGGCGGCGGAAATGTGGGTAACGTGGTTCTCCTTGCGGCCGGTGAGGTCGAGGGCGTTTGAGAGCACTTCGGCGACATGGATCACCGGCACAATCGGCTGATCGAGCGCGCCATCGCAGGCGTGGTGGAAACGGATGGCCGCGATAATGGGCGGTGGCAGCTGCCAGTATTCAGCCAGCCAGGCACCGATCACGGAGTGGTCGGCACCGAATTGCTCGCGCTCGGCTTCCTCGATGCTGCCTGAATGGGCCTGCATCTGGTTCCAGGCGGCGCGAAAGGCCTCGGGGCTGAAGCGGTAGAGCCAGAGCTGCCCCACGTCGTGCAATAGCCCGGCGATCAGCGCGGTGCCGGACGAGACGGGTTTCGCAACATACAGGGCGAGCTCCTCGCCGCAGATGCCGACGGCGACACTGTGCTGCCAGAACATCGATGTCATGTTGGCCGGGGCGATCCTGTCGAAATAATCGGCGCAGCTGCTGATCAAGGCCATCTGGCGCACGCGCCCCATGCCGATCAGCGAGGTGGCGGTATAGATGTCGCGAATTTCGGACAGGTGTCGTGTCCGCGATGCGGCATTATTGGCCAGCGACAGCACGCGGGCGGCGATCACCGGGTCGAGCTGGATCAGCTGTGACAGGACATTCAGGTTGGCCTCCGGGTCATCGAGCGTCGCAATGATCTCGGTGATGACGCGGGGAAATCCCGGCAGTTCGCAGGCCTTCTCGATGACGAGTTCCTGGGTGATGGGCATGGTTGTCATCATGCGCTCCGGTAGGAGAGAACCTGGTCGAACAGCGCCGCCAGGGTGGGGTCGGTGAGATCGGCGCCGGCGAAGATTTCCATCGTCCGGTGGGCGGAAAGAGCGGCATCGACGGCCACCTGCTCGTCGCTGCGTTCGTCGGGTTGGGCAACGAAGATGAACTCTGCCTGGTGGGCGGTGAGCTGGTGGAGGTTGTCCTTGGTCAGCGTGTGGCCGGCCGGCAGCTTGAGACGCACGATGCCATGGTTGCTGATGACGACCGGC
Organism: uncultured Rhodocyclaceae bacterium; assembly: GCA_903950295.1. Next base: position 1,558 of record CAJBAP010000322.1, on the reverse strand, counting down.
GTACCGAGCAGCATGCCAGCCTCGGCTTCGACGATCGGGATGTAGTGGGTGCGGGTTCTCATGGGGTTCCTTTGCGCTGGTGTCGTACTGACCGTGCCAACAAATTCGAAATTGAAAATAACGGGTTACGCGTTGCCGGTACTGCCGGTGTGATGACAATCCAATTCCTGCTGAAATTGTTTCATACATTGGTCGAGCATGCTGGCCAAACGCTCACCCAGGGCCGAGGCCTCCGCCAGGCCATCGCGTGCCGCCATTTCGGTCGCGTGGGCGCAATCGAGCAATGGTTTGGCGCAGATGTTTCCCGCCATCCCCCTGATGCTGTGGGCCAGTTGGCGCAATTTCTGCGTGTCATTCGCCAGCACGGCGGCATGGATCGCCTGCGCCGTTTCGGACTGGCTATCCAGTGCAATGCGAATCAGCTTTTCGAGAAAATCCGGGCGCTGGATATAACGCGTCCTGAGCTGTGTCCAGTCGATCAACTCTGGGGCAGTAGAGGGTGCGCCAATGGCCGGCGACGGTGATACGGGGTTGGTCATGCTGGCCGATGCGGCAATGACACCCCGTGCATGTCGCCGCACCATCGATACCAGACATTCGTGTTCGAGTGGCTTCGTCAGGGTATCGACCATGCCGGCGGAGAGGCAACTGGTGCGCTCTTCGGCGAGTGCGTGGGCCGTCTGGCCGACCACTGGCAAGGTTGGTGCCAGGGTGGCGATGCGCCGCGTGGCTTCGAGTCCGTCCATCACCGGCATTTGCACATCCATCAGGACCAGATCAAAGGCAGCTGGGGACTTTCCAACCGCATTCACTGCCAGTTGGCCGTTGCTGACGAGCGTCAGTTCAGCACCTTCACTTTCCAGCATGTGGGTCAGCACCCACTGGTTGACCTCGTTGTCCTCGGCGGCAAGGATACGTACGCCTGCCAGGCGATTGGCCGTGCCAAGCGCTGGCCAGTTCTGTTCCTCCCGGGCCAGTTCGTCCGGATCAGCCGCCACATACGGCAGGTGCAAAGCGAAGCGCGTGCCGACGCCCGGGGTGCTGGTCACGTGAATTTCGCCCGCCATCAATTCCACCAGTCGCTTGCTGATGGAAAGTCCGAGGCCGGTGCCGCCATAACGGCGCGTTGTGCTGGTATCGGCCTGTTCGAAGGGGGCGTATAAGCGCGCCAGCTGTTCTGGCACCATGCCGATGCCGGTATCGGCGACGGCAAGGATAAGCGAATCGCCCTCGCACCCGGCGGTCAGGGTGATTGAGCCACTGGCCGTAAATTTGATGGCGTTCGACAGGAAGTTGAGCAGGACTTGCGCTATGCGGGTGGGGTCGCCACGGCAGGCCGGCGGCAATTGTGCATCTATCCGGGTCGTGACGGACAAGCCCTTGGCGGTGGCACGCTCGGCGATGACGGCGAGGGTGCTGTCGATCACCTGGCGTGGCGCGTAGGGTACCGATTCAATCGCCAGTTTGCCGGCTTCAATCTTGGAACAGTCGAGACTGTCGTTGATGACATTCAGCAACAGCTTGCCCGAATCAAGAATGCGGGCGAAGCCTTCCTGCG
>CAJBAP010000321.1 GCA_903950295.1 uncultured Rhodocyclaceae bacterium | reverse complement strand
GCCGCGATCCCGGCAGGAGCCACCATTTCACCCGGGGACATGGTCAGCTATCTGCCCGGCCCCGGCCAATTACCCTGAAGCTATCGCGACATGGCCAAATATGCAGCTTGATGCAACTTACTTCTTTTGCTAGGCTGATGAAAATTCTTGATCCATGGAAGTTGCCTTTTCATTTTCGCGGGTGGATCGAGCCAACAACAACCGACACAGGAGGGTGAGAAATGCAGAAATCGTTGCACATCGACGCCAACAAATGCACCGGCTGCCTGCAGTGCGAAATGGCGTGTTCCTACGAGAACTACGGCGTGTTCATTACCGCCAAGTCACGCATCAAGATCTTCGATTTCGAGCATGAAGGACGCAAGGTGCCCTACACCTGCACCCAGTGCGCCGAAGCCTGGTGCCTGTACGCCTGCCCTGTCGATGCCATCCGCGTCGATGCCGCAACGGGCGCCAAAGTCGTCAATGAAGCCACCTGCGTCGGTTGCAAGGTATGCACGATCGCCTGCCCGTTCGGTACCGTGAATTACGTGGCCGCTACCGGCAAAGTGCAGAAGTGCGACCTCTGCGGCGGCGACCCCGCCTGTGCCACCGCCTGCCCGACCGGTGCCATCACCTACGTCGACGCCGACTGGACCGGACTCGACAAGATGCGCGCCTGGGCCGGCAAGACCGACAACGCAACGCGCGCCAGCGCCTGATCGAAGGAGACCTGACATGGCATGGACACGTAAAGTTCTGCGCGTTGATTTGACCAACGGCACCTGCAAATCCGAACCCCTCAACATGGAGTGGGCACAGCAATACCTCGGCCAGCGCGGTCTGGCGACAAAGTACTTCGTCAGTGAAGTCGATCCCAAGGTCGATCCGCTCTCACCCGCCAACAAGATGATCATGACCACCGGTCCGCTCACCGGCACGCCGGTATCGACTGGCGGCCGCTATTCGGTCGTGACCAAGGGCGCGCTAACCGGCGCCATCGCCTGCTCGAACTCGGGTGGCTATTTTGGCGCCGAGCTCAAGTTTGCCGGCTGGGACATGATCATCTTCGAGGGCAAGAGCCCGAAGCCGGTTTATCTTTCGATCGAGAACGACAAGGCCGAGCTCAAGGACGCCGCCCACCTGTGGGGCAAGTCCACCTGGCAGACCGAAGAGACCATCAAGAAGACCCACCAGGACCCCCTCACCCGCGTCTGCAGCATCGGCCGTGCCGGCGAGAACGGCGTGCTCTACGCCTGCATCATCAATGACCTGCATCGTGCCGCCGGCCGTTCCGGTGTCGGCACCGTGATGGGGTCGAAGAACCTCAAGGCCGTCGCGGTGCGCGGTACCAACGGTGTTTCGACCATCCGGGATCCAAAAGCCTTCATGGCTGCTACCGTTGCCGCCAAGAAGGTGCTGGCGGACAACGCTGTCACCGGTCAAGGCCTGCCGACCTACGGCACCCAGGTGCTGATGAACGTCATCAACGAAATGGGCGCCCTGCCGACGCGCAACCACCGCGATGTGCACTTCGAGGAAGGCCGCAAGATTTCGGCCGAAGCCATGGCCGAAAAGCGTCCCAGCGACGGCAAGTCTCACCTTGTCACCAACAACGCCTGCTTCGGCTGCACCATCGCCTGCGGTCGCATCTCCAAGATCGACGAGACCCACTTCAGCGTAGTCAACAAACCCGAGTACTGGGGCGCGTCCGGCGGCCTCGAATACGAAGCCGCCTGGGCGCTCGGCGCAGCCAACGGCGTGGGCGATCTGGAAGCCTTGCAGTATGCCAACCTGATCTGCAATGAAGACGGTTTCGATCCCATCTCGTTCGGCGCCACCATCGGCGCAGCCATGGAGCTCTACGACCTCGGCATCCTGACCAAGGAACAGATCGGCATGGAAGCCCCCTTCGGGTCTGCCAAGGCCGTCTGCGAAATGGCCGAGATGACTGCACGCGGTGAGGGCTTCGGCAAGGAACTGGGCCTGGGCTCGGCGCGCCTGTGCGAGAAATACGGCCGGCCGGATCTTTCGATGTCGGTGAAGAAGCAGGAGTTTCCCGCCTACGACGCGCGCGGCATCCAGGGCATGGGCCTGACCTACGCCACCTCCAACCGCGGTGCCTGCCACCTGCGCAGCTACACCGTGGCTTCCGAGGTACTCGGCATCCCGTTCAAGACCGATCCGCTGGTGACGGAAGGCAAGGCCGGTCTGGTCAAGGCCTTCCAGGACGCCACTTCGGTATTCGACTCCGCCGGCGTCTGCGTGTTCACCACCTTTGCGTGGTCGCTGGCCGACCTGCAGCCGCAGCTCGACGCGGCCTGCGAAGGCAACTGGACCATGGAAAAGCTGGCCGAAGTCGGCGAGCGCATCTACAACATGGAGCGCCTGTTCAACAACGCCGCCGGCTTTACCGCCAAGGATGACGATCTGCCACCGCGCCTGAAGACCGAACCGGCCAAGACCGGCCCGGCCAAGGGGCTGGTGAGCGGCATCGACAAGATGCGTCCCGAGTACTACCAGCTGCGTGGTTGGGATGAGCAGGGCGTGCCGACCAAGGAAACACTTGGCCGCCTTGGTCTGTAGTCTGTCAGTGGTGCAATGAAGCTATCGGGGACCGGCCAAGCCGGTCCCCTTTTTGTCTCTCAGACTCGGAGTCCGCACATGAAACACGTCATTATCGGCGCCGGCCCAGCCGGCATCACGGCGGCAGAACAACTGCGCAAACTTGATCCTGCTGCCAGCATCACGGTACTCGATGGCGAAGGCGAAGCCGCGCCGTACGCGCGCATGGCCATCCCCTACCTGCTGTCGCAGCGGATCGGCGAAGAAGGTACGCACCTGCGCCTCGATCCGGATCACTACCGTACCTTGCGCATCGACATCGAAAAGACGCGTGCCGCAGCCGTCGATCCTGCCGCCGGTACGGTGCGTCTGGCCGACGGTCGCGTGCTGCCCTACGACCGCCTGCTGATCGCAACGGGCTCGGTGCCCAGTCGCGAGAAGGTACCCGGCATCGATCTGCCGGGTGTGCACACCTGCTGGACGCTGGCCGATGCGCGCGCCATCATTGCCTCGTTGCGTCCAGGTACGCGCGTGGTACAGATGGGTGCGGGCTTCGTCGGCTGCATCATCATCCAGGGCCTGATGTCGCGCGGCGCCGACTTGACCGTCCTGATCCGCAGCGGCCGCATGGTGTCGCGCATGATGCCGCCCAAAGCCAGCGCAATGATCGGGCGCTGGTGCGCCGAGCATGGGGTTCACGTGATGGGCAAGACCCAGACGGCGAAGATCGAACCGGACGGTAGCACCTTGAAGGTAACGCTGACGACCGGTGAAATCCTGCCGGCAGACCTTTACCTGAGCGTCGTCGGCGTCAAGCCGGGCATTGATTTTCTGGCCGGCAGCGGCATCGCCATCGAGAGCGGCATCGTCGTGGACGAGCGCATGCGCACCAACCTGCCCAACATCTTTGCCGCCGGTGATGTGGCGCAGGCGCGCGACTTTATCACCGGCAAGACTGAAATCAACGCCATTCAACCCAATGCCGTCGAACAGGCCCGTATCGCTGCGATCAACATGGCCGGGGGCGAAACCGACTTCATTGGCAGTCTCGCCATCAACGTGCTCGATACGCTGGGCCTCATCTCGAGCTCTTTCGGTCAATGGCAGGGTGAAGAAAGCGCAAAGGGTGGTATTGGCGTCGAACTGGTCGATGAGGCCAACTATCGCTACCTCTCGCTCCAGTTCAAGGACGACGTGCTGATCGGCGCCACCAGCATCGGCTGGACCGATCACATCGGCGTGTTGCGCGGCCTGATTCAGACCCGCACACCGCTGGGCATCTGGAAAGAACGCCTGCTGGCCGATCCGACCTCCTTCATGGCGGCCTATCTGGCGACTGCTCAAAAAGCGGCATAACGGCTACCAGAGGGCCTCGTGAATATTAGCTTCAAGCTGTTTGCGATGTTGCAGGACTACCTGCCGCCAGAGGCGAAGCAGAGCAACGCCCTCCTCCTCGAACTGGAGGAAGGTGCCACGATTCTTCAGGTGATCGAGCGTTTCGGCCTGCCGCTGAAGTCCTGTCACCTGGTGCTGGTCGATGGCAGTTTCGTGCCGCCGGCGGAACGGGGTACGCGCATGCTGAAAGATGGCGAAACCCTGGCCATCTGGCCGCCCATCGCAGGCGGATAGAATCTCGCCATGACCTCACTCAATTTCACCTGCCTGGACGATTACGATCCAAACTCGCTTTCCGTCGAGCGCGCCCGCCAACTCATGCTCGATACCCTGTCGCCCGTCAACGGCCACGAACGGGTGTTCGTGCGCCAAGCGCTGGATCGTGTGCTGGCCGAGGATGTCATCTCCCCGGTCGATGTGCCGGCGCATGACAACTCCGCGATGGACGGTTGGGCGGTCCGCCATGCCGATCTTGCATCTGATGGTGAGACACGGCTAAAGAACATCGGCACCGCTTTCGCCGGCCGCGCCCTGGAGAAAAAAGTCGGCGCTGGCGAGACGGCACGCATCATGACCGGGGCGCTATTGCCGCCCGAGGTCGACGCGGTGGTGATTCAGGAAGTTGTCCGTATCGAGGGGGATACTGTCATCATCCCTCCCGGCCAGCGTCGCGAGCAGAACGTCCGCCGCGCCGGCGAGGATCTGCTCACCGGCGGTGCGGCCATTCCTGAGGGAAAAAAATTGCGGCCGGCCGAACTGGGCATCATCGCCTCGCTGGGCGTCGCGGAGGTCTCCGTGCGCCGCCGCGTGCGTGTCGCCCTGTTTTCGACCGGTGATGAACTGTGCTCAATCGGCACGCCGCTGTTTCCCGGTGCGGTATATGACAGCAACCGCTATACGCTGTGGGGCATGCTCACCCGGTTGGGCTGCGAAGTCATCGACATGGGCGTGGTGAAAGACAATCCGGCCGCGCTGGAAGCGGCATTTCGTGAAGCTGCCAACTGCGCCGACGCCATCATCACCAGCGGTGGCGTTTCGGTAGGCGAGGCTGACTTCATCAAGCAGTTGATGCGACAACTGGGTGAGGTCGCCTTCTGGAAGATCGCCATGAAACCCGGCCGACCGATGGCTTTTGGCCGCATTCAACCCGATGGTGCCAACCAACCGGGCGCTTGGCTTTTCGGCCTGCCTGGCAACCCGGTCGCGGTGATGGTCACCTTCTACCAGTTCGTCCTTCCCGCCATTCTCAAGCTATCCGGCGTCACCCCCGTGACACCATTCCCCACTTTTTCGGCGCGTTGCGTGGAGCCGATGAAAAAAGGCAAGGGGCGAACAGAGTTTCAACGCGGCATCCTGTTTCAACAGGATGGAGAGTGGTGTGTTCGCCCCACCGGCATGCAAGGCTCGGGCATCCTGAGTTCGATGGCCAAAGCCGATTGTTTCATCGTGCTCGAGTCGGAGCGGGAAAAAGTCGGCGCTGGCGAGACGGTACAGGTGCAGGTAATGAGCGGCCTGGTTTGACGGTTTTATCTTCCTGAGCGCCCCGCTACATCCTTCAGGAATTCCGCATACTCGCCCCAACGACTGGCATCGCCAAAATGGGCAAAGACCACCAGCCCATGTTTGTCGATTACATAGGTAGTCGGGAATTTCCCCGCAATCTGCCGGTCAGGGAGTTTGGATCCATCCGCCAGTTGGAATACATTCTCGCCACTACCGGTGATGCCACTGTCGAATAGCGGCAGCTGCAACTTTTGGCTTGTCGCCCATTCGCGCGCAACCTGGAAGGTCTCTCGCACCGGCAGGAACACGAAGCGGATGTCGCCCGCCT
>CAJBAP010000320.1 GCA_903950295.1 uncultured Rhodocyclaceae bacterium | reverse complement strand
TGTTCGCAGAGGTAGGTCAGCGTGCGCGAGAAATTCGGATCGGTCATGGCGGGCATGGCGATCAGAAAATGGTTGGCGAGGCTGATGGATTCGATGGCGATGGCGGTAGGCATGATTTGGCGTCCATTGTAATCTGTCGGCACAAAATATTTTGCCCATGCCATGAACCCATCAGCAACAACGGCACTTGTCTGGTTCCGGCGCGATCTGCGCGACTTCGACCATGCCGCCCTCGCCCAAGCCCTGCGCCGTCATGCACGGGTGTTTTGTGTTTTCGTCTTCGACACCGAAATCCTCGAACCGCTGCGCCAGCGCGGACTGGTCACCGACCGGCGCGTCGACTTCATCCTGCACGCAGTACGGGAGCTCGATGCTGCCTTGCGCGCCAGGGGTGGCGGGCTGCTCGTCCGGCACGGTCAAGCCATCGAGGAAATTCCACGGCTGGCGGCAGAACTCGCGGTCGCGGGGGTATTCGCCAATCACGATCACGAACCTGCCGCATGCCGGCGCGACGAAACCGTCGCCGCCAGCCTGGCGCGCGACGGCCGCGCCTTCCACAGTTTCAAGGATCAGGTGATTTTCGAGTGCGACGAAGTGCTGACCAAGACAGGTACGACGTTTTCGGTCTTCACACCGTATGCGCGCGCCTGGCGCTCACGTCTGGCCCCCGGCGATCTTGCTGCACACGATTGCACCGCCCAACCCGGGCAACTTGCCGTACCCCATGCGGGGCATTTCATCCCGCCAGCACCGACTTATTTCACGCTCGAACAACTCGGCTTCGCACCGACAGATTTGCCTCGACTCAAGATGCCCTGCGGCATGAGTGGTGGCGCAGCCTTGTTCGACGACTTCCTGACGCGCCTCGACCGCTACCACGAGCAGCGCGACTTCCCCGCCATCAAAGGGACGTCCGGTCTCTCGCCGCACCTGCGCTTCGGCACAGTGTCAATTCGCCAGTTGGCCGCTGCCGCACATGCTCACAGCCTCCAGCCGGGTGGGCGCGGGGCGGAAGTCTGGCTCAACGAACTGATCTGGCGCGACTTCTACCAGATGATTCTCTGGCACCGTCCCGACGTCGTTGGCCATGCGTTCAAGCCAACCTACGACGCGCTGGCCTGGGATGATGCACCGGGGCTATTTGCCGCCTGGCAAACCGGCCACACCGGCTATCCGCTCGTCGATGCGGCCCAGCGCCAGTTGCTGCAAAGCGGCTGGATGCACAACCGCCTGCGCATGGTGACGGCCTCGTTTCTGACCAAGGATCTCGGCATCGACTGGAAGCTGGGCGAACAGCATTTCGCCGACTGGTTGCTCGACTACGATCTCGCGTCCAACAACGGCGGCTGGCAGTGGGCGGCCTCGACGGGCTGCGATGCCCAACCCTGGTTTCGCATTTTCAATCCGGTGACGCAATCGGAACGGTTCGACCCGCAGGGCACGTTCATCCGCCGCTACGTGCCAGAGTTGGAAACCGTTCCGGACAAGTTCATTCACGCCCCTTGGCGCATGGCGGAAAAGGCACCACCCGGTTACCCACCGCCCGTCGTTGATCATGCAGTGGCGCGAGAACGGACGCTGGCGCGTTACGGCGTGCTCAAAGTCCGGCCGATTTGAGGAAGCCGTCGAACGTCGTCTCGGTGTAACCGTTGATGCGCTGACTGCCCGAGAGCGTTACCGGCACGCCGCGCCCGCCCATGGCGCGAAATTCCGACTTGTAAGCGGCGTTGGCGCTAACGTCCTTCTCGGTAAAGGCCACGCCCTTCAGTCGCATGTGTTCTTTGGCGCGGCGGCAATAACCGCAACTCGGCGTGGTGTAGATCCAGACTTCACCCTTGCGCGGAGCCATGACGGCCTTGGCAAACTCGTCTGACGCCGAACCCGCAGCCGGCTTGCCGGCTTCCGGCAGCACGGTCATGCCATCACCCACCGAAACCGTGCCGCGCAAGGTGGCGGCGCGGACGTTTTCCCCGGCAGGTGGGCGGGTGCCGTAATTCACACGGCCCTGTGCATCGGTCCACTTCGCCACCTCGGCGCCGGCAGGCAGCGCAAACGTGGTCAGCAAGAACAGGTAGAGGGTGCTTCTCATGCTGCGCGGCAGCCGGCAATCAGGGCCAGCAGTTCGGCTTCGTCGTAGGGTTTGCCGAGGTAATGCCGCACGCCGAGTTCGCGTGCCACCTGACGATGTTTCTCGGCGATACGCGAAGTGATCATGATGACGGGCAGTGTGGCGGTGCGAGGATCGGCACGCAGCGCACGCACAAGCTCGAAACCATCCATGCGCGGCATCTCGATGTCGGCCAGCATGACGTCGGGGGTTTCCAGCTTGAGTTGCTCCAGCGCATCGATACCATCCTTGGCGGTGAGCACGCGGTAGCCGGAGCGCTCCAGCAGACGGCCGGCAATCTTTCTGACCGTGAGGGAGTCATCGACCACCATGACCGTAGGCGCTGAAAAAGTCGGCGCCAGCGGGACGGCAGTTTCTGCACCGGACGCTGACGCAACGCCGCGCCGCGCCAAGGCCAACGCCACCGGATTCACGATCAGCGCCACCGAGCCATCGGGAAGTACGGTAGCACCTGTGAGGCCAGGCACACGCGCCAACTGGTCGCCGACCGGCTTGACCACCACTTCCTGGTTCTGGGTCATTGCCTCCACTTCGAGGGCGATCTGATCGCCACCACTCTTGAGCAGAAGTTGCCAGCACTTCTGCCGGGTTTCGGGCGCTGCGGGCGTCTCGCCAAACAGGTCTGTCAAAGTGTGCCAAGGGTAGTGGCGATTGCCGCGCTTGGCACCACCGGTCGTGCGCAGGGCAGCAGTTTCTTCTGCGCTCAGATCGCGAGCTTCCTCAACCATCGTCGCAGGAATCGCCCAAGTGTGGCCGCCCGCCACGACCAACATGACAGGAATCACCGCCAGCGTGAGCGGCAACACGATATCGAAGCGGGTCCCCTGCCCCTGGCTACCGCTGACTTCGACACGGCCACCGAGTTGGGTAACCTCGTTGCGCACGACGTCGAGGCCAACGCCACGGCCGGCAATTTCACTGACGGTCGCGGCAGTCGAGAAACCGGGACGGAAGATCAGATCCGCAAGTTCGGCATCGCTTGCAGCAGCGTCAGTCGCCAGCAAGCCGCGCTCGACGGCACGGCGGCGGATCGCATCATGGTCCAGACCCTTGCCATCGTCACCCAGCGTCAGGGTAATGTCGTTGTCGGTAGGAACGATGGTGAGCGTGATCTGTCCCAACTCGGGCTTGCCGGCAGCGCGCCGCCGTTCGGCCGCTTCGATGCCATGGGCGACCGCGTTGCGCAACAGGTGTTCGAGGGGACCGAGCATGCGTTCGAGCACGTTGCGATCGACGGGCGTGTCGCCGCCATGAATGTCGAGGTTGGCCTGGCGATCGAGTTCCTTGGCGGTCTGGCGCACCACGCGGTGCAAACGCTCGACCACGGTGGAAAACGGCACCATGCGGGCGCGCAGCAGGGCGTGTGAAAGTTCGCGGTTCTGGCGCGACTGGGCGACAACCGCTTCGCCGGCGGTATCGACCTGGCGCAGCAGCGCATGCTGTACGGTAGCGACGTCATCCACGCTTTCCGCCATCATGCGGGTGAGTTCCTGCAGGCGGGTAAAGCGATCCAGTTCGAGTGGATCGAAGTCGCGTCCCTGTGCCACGCTGCCGCCCACTTGTGACTGCATGCGCGATTCCGCATGGATTTCGAACTCGCGCAACTGACTGCGCAGACGGGCAATATTTTCGGTGAGGTCGATCAGCGCGCCCTTGAAACCTTTCAGGCTGCCCTCGATACGACTGCGAGCAATCGCCATTTCGCCAGCTTCGTTGACCAGATGGTCGATCAGGTCAGCGCGTACGCGCAACAGCACGGCCGGCGCGGCATCGGCGGTAGGCGCTGCAGCGGACGCCTTGGCCGGGGTCACTGCTGCGACGCTGGCGACCGGCGGCGATGTCACAGCGCCTGGCTGACGCAAGTCGGCCACCAGGTGATTGGCCCGCCCCAGCGAAACATCGAGGCCGTCGAGCACGGCCATGCTGGCACCGCCTTCAGTCAGCGCCTGCTCGATGCGGGTTTCCATGCTGTGCGCCAGTTCGCCGATGCCCATCGCGCCACACATGCGGGCGCCGCCCTTGAAGGTGTGCAGCAACCGTGCCATCCGCCGCCCGATTTCGGCCTGCACTGGCGCCTCGCGCCAGGCCCGCAACTCGGCATCGAGCTGATGCAGTTGCTCGTCGGCTTCCTCGAGGAATAGTGCGGCCAGTTGGGGATCAACCTCATCCCCCGGCCGCGACTGGCGACGTTCGGCCAGAGGCGAAACATCAGATGAATTTTGGGCGGACGTAGTAGTGGCTTGCAGGGCCTCCAGGGCATCGGTAAGTGCCGTTTCGGCAGCCGGTGCGCGACGCTCGGCGATGGCGCCCACCATGCCCTCGAGCGCACCGACAGCGCGCGCGAACAGCATGCGGCCCGTTTCGTCAGGCGTGGCGTGCGCCAGTGAATGACGCACCAGCGCCCCTTCGAGGGCGTGGGCTGGCGCCTGCACGGACGGGAAACCAGTGCCGGCAGAAATGCCGGCCAGCGTATGTGCCGCACGTATCAGTTCGCGTGAGGGCACGCCGGCAGCGGCGGCAAGCTCCCTGCGCAGGGTGGCGACATGGACTTGCGCCTCATCGACATACAGACGGTAGAGCATGGATGAAAGGCTGGTCTCGCCGATGGTGACGACTTCCGGAGGCGGTGCATTTTTCACCAGCGATAAAACCGGACCCGGCGGGACGGCATCGGAAGTCGGCCCTGGCGGAACGGCATCAGGGGCAACTGTGTCTGCAGTACCCGACAATTCTGCGCAGCGGCCAAGCAAAGCGGTGGCGGCAGGTGCGGTAGCCTGCTGCTCGATGGCAACGACCCAGTCAGCAAACAACAGGCGGGCCGAGTCGATCAGACTTAGCCCCTCCTCATCGACGGGTTTGTGCTCGTCGAGCCAGCGGGTGAGCAGACGCTCGACCGCAAAGGCGGCGTCGCCCAGCGCGGTCAGACCAACCATGCGGCCGCTACCCTTGAGGGTGTGGAAGCCGCGCCGGAGCGTCGTCAGTGCTTCGCGATCAGCCGGGTTGGCGGTAAGCACGGGCTGTGTCGCCGCCAGCGTGGCCAGTACCTCATGCGCCTCTTCGGTAAAGATGGACAGCAGCTCGTCATCGGCACCGGCGTGTGAGACTGGCGGAGTAGTCGGGGCAGGCACCGACAAGGGGACAGGTGCCGGAGCCATTGGAGCAAGGCAATCGTCAGCCGCCGCACCCAGCAAAGATTCCAGTTGGCTGCGCTCGGGCTGACCACGACTCAGCGTATCGGTAAATTGGGCGAGGGTGGCCAAGCGGTCGGCGATGGCAGAAAAATCCTCCGACTGAATGTCTGCTTGCAGGCAGGCAGCCACTCGGGACTCGGTCGTGGCTGCCACCTGGGCGGCGGCCGGTTCGTCGAGCAGCTGGAAAGCGCCGGCAATCTGGTGGAGCTTCGCCTGTGCCAAGGGCAGCGCGGCGGTCTGGCCAGGCGATGCGAAGAAGCTTTCGAGCACCGGCTCCACGGCATCGAGGTTGGCACAAATCTCCTGCGCCACCTGGCCGATCAGCCGATGCGCGCGCCAGTGCTGCTGTGCCAGCAACCGTGCCGGCGCCACACCGGTTTGTCGGATGGCATCGAGACGCTCAATCTGGGCTGCCACCTCGGCGACGAACAGTGGCTCGTCACCGGGGCTGCGCGCGCCCTCCTGCTCGATGGCATCTTCGACCAACACCAGCGCCCCGGCAACTTCCAGGAAGATGGGCTGATCGCTGCGCTCCGGCTGTTGGCGCAACCAGGCGGCAAAATCGGCGATGGCAGCGGCCAGGCGGGTCAATGCCGCATCATTGCTGTCGCGCGCCGAGGCCACCAGCAACAATGCAACATCGTGGAAACGCATGAGCGCGATCGCTGCACCCTGGCTGAAGCGTTCCCATTCCGCCATCGCTGTCGCCAGGGGCGCGCGGCAGGATTCGCGGCGAGTTTCGACGACAAGGTTGGCGGCCGGGATGAGATCGGCCAACCGATAAGCGGCACGCACGCTCTCGAGATGCTCGCTACCGGGCGGGGCAGCAGCGATATCGTAGAGCAGGCCAGCCAGCAAGTCGCCCGGCGCATTGTCCGCAGCGGGCTGGCCACTGGCGAGGGCCTCGAACTGGGGGTCGAGCTCGGCCAGCAATTTTTCCGCTGGCGCGGGGGCATCCTTGGCGGCGGCACCGATGGCATCGAACCAGGCCAGCGCGACCCACCAGAGCGCACGTTCTGCCGGCTGGGTGCGACCTTGTTCAACGATGGCCACGGCATTGCGCATTTCGGCAAGGCCACGCGCCTCGCCACCGCGCCATTTGGCCAAGCCACGCGCAAAACCGAGACGCAGCGCCTTGAGGCGTGGCAGCGGCAAGGGTGTGGCGTCTCCCTCGCGGCGCGGCGGACGCTGGGTGAGGTCGGGATAGAACAGGACTAGCGGCGTGGGTTCCGGCAGTCCGGCGGCCAGTACCAGGGCCCGATAAGCCGGGTAAAGACGCAATGGCTGGTCAGAGTAGCCGGACATCAAGTCGTCCATATAGCGGCGCAAGGCGGCCAGCGCCGCACCCGCGGCGGCGGCAACGGCGACCACATCAGCACCATCGGCCCGTTCTGCCAACGCGGCCAGCCGGGCTTCGACGGTTTCGGCGAAATGCGTGATGCCCGCAAGCCCAACCAGAGTAAGCGCACCGCAGGCCTGATGCAGGTAACCACGAGCATCGGTGAGCGGCTTGGTCTCTCCCGGCGCGGCAGCATGACGCGCCAGCGCCTCGCTCGCCCGCTCGAGCGCGAGGTCGATCTCGTCCTTGACCCAGGACAGAGTGCTGGTGTCGAAAGCAGTGGTGCTCATCGGCGTCGCGACATCAGACCTTGAACCCCGCCACCGAGCCTTTGAGCTCTCCAGCCAGAGCGGCGAGATCTCCCACTGAATCTGCCGTCTGCCGCGTACCGGCCGAGGTTTCCTCGGTGATGCGCAGAATGCCCTGCATGGCATCGGCAACCTGGCGGGCAACGCCCATCTGGGTACGCGTGTCGGTCGAGATGTTCTCGATCAGGCTGGCGAGCCGGGTCGTCACTTCGCGGATTTCGGCGAGCACCTGGCCGGCAGCATCGGAGCGGCGCGCGCCCTCGACGACGCCGAGCGTCGAATGCTCCATCGCCGCCACTGCATCATGGGTGTCGGCCTGGATGGTCTTGACGATGGCAGCAATTTCGCGCGTCGCCTCGGCCGAACGTTCGGCCAGTCGCTGCACTTCCTCGGCCACTACCGCAAAACCGCGGCCGGCGACACCAGCGCTGGCAGCCTGGATCGCGGCATTCAGTGCCAGCACGTTGGTCTGCTCGGTGATATCCGAAATCAGCTCGACGATCTCGCCGATCTCCTGCGAGGATTCGCCCAGCCGCTTGATGCGTTTCGAGGTTTCCTGGATCTGGCCACGGATATCGTTCATGCCGGCAATCGCAGCGGCCACGGCGGCATCGCCCTTGTCGGCAGCAGTCAGCGAAGAACGAGCAACGTCGGCTGTTTCGCCCGCGCGATTGGACACACCATGCAACGAATCTGCCAGTGCATTGACCTGTCCACCAGCAGCACGAATCTCCTCCGACTGCCGGTCGGAGGCGGCCAACAGGGTTTCGGAGGTGGCCTGGGCTTCGCGCGTCGCGCCATCCACGCGTGACGCGGCATCGTTAATGCGTTTCACCAGTACCGCCAGTTCCTCAATGGTGTAGTTAACTGAGTCGGCGATGGCGCCCGTGATGTCCTCGGTCACGGTGGCGCGGGTGGTGAGGTCGCCGCCGGCAAGGTCGCCCATCTCGTTCATCAGTCTCAAGATGGCTTCCTGAGTCGCATCCTTCGCCGCCTCGGCAACGCGGCGCTGACGCTCGGTCTCCGCCTGACGTGTCGTCGCGTCATCGTTGAACACCTTGAACATCAGCACCAGCAGACCGAGGGCCAGAGAGCCCAGCACGGTGGCAATGCCGGTACGCAACTCGCGGCCATCAAGCGCACGGGAGTAATCCTGGCTCAGGCGTGCGGCAACGGTATCGAGCGTGGCAAGGTCTTTCAGCAGGGCGGCGGCGGCATCGGCAACCAGAGGCGGCGGCGCCTGGCCCGCTGCAATCGTTGCCAGCTGAACCTCATGGGCCAGCAGCAGCGCGATATTGCGTTCGTGGGTATTCCACACCGTGCGCAAGCTTTCGAGAGCGGTACGTGCCTGTTCGCCGGTGGGTGGAATGGCACTGCCCTCGAAGTCGCCACCGGTGGTCAGGCGTCCGAGTGTGGCGTTGAAATGGTCGCGCGCCTGCGCCAGCTCCTTGAGTCCCGCCGCGTCGCCCGCCGCCATGGCCGCCCAGGTGGCCTTGCCGATCTGCTGGTTAAGTGTGCGCAACTGGCCGGTAGCGGCAAGGTAGGCGGAAGCATGACTGGCCGTGCGGCTGTCGACAAAGATGATGTAGGTCGCGATCGTCAGAAACAGCAGGAAGACCGTGCCGAGAATCTGCAACTCGAGACCAAGTGTGCGTCCGCGTTTCGCCGGTGCGCCACCGCCAACGGCGGGTGCAGCATTCTTGTTGAACGAGGGCAATTTGAAATTGAAAGCCATGACGATGTCTCCTGATTCCTAAGGGCTGCTCACGGCTTCCGGCAGCGCGGCATCGAGAAAGCGGGGATCGGCGAGTAGCCGGTCGAGTTCGAGGCGGGTCCAGCGCTCACCCTGGGTGTCGGTAAACACTGCACCGCACCAGTCGCCGGACACACCGGACGTCTGGCCATCATCCTCGGCAGCAAATAGCGTATCGCTGCGTTTGAGGCCATGCACGCGCGCGACCAGCAAGGCTGCATTGATGCCGTAGCGCGTGCCGACGCGCAGGATGCGGGCCGCACCATTGCGCGGTGTCGGCGCGCCACCGCAAAAAACCGAGAAGTCGACCACCGATTGCAACTCCCCATGCACGCTGGCAAGTCCGGCGAACCAGGCCTGCGTCAGCGGCACGGTGGTCAGTAACGGCAGCGGCAGCACCTCGCCGGCGGCTGGCAGATCGATCAGCCAGCGCGTAGCGCCCGCGGCAAAACCGAGTAGCGCCGGCACCCCGCCTCCAGCCTGCGCGGCGGCCAGCCGGCTGGCAATACTTTCCTGATAGGCGCGCAGATCGATGCGCTTGGCCATGCTGCTTGGCTAACCCAGCGCGGCGATCTTGGCCATCAGGGTAGCTGGGTCGATCG
>CAJBAP010000319.1 GCA_903950295.1 uncultured Rhodocyclaceae bacterium | reverse complement strand
TGATGGGTTCAATGACTCCACGTGGTTGGCCACTGTTCCCGGGTCCCTCAAATCACTGAGGATGGACGCATTCTGCCAGTGGAAGCAGGCTGACCCAAAGCCGCTTCTCCGAATCGCAACACTTACCCCTCGTCCTTGTTGTTTTTTGACAACCTTACAACCAAAAATATTAGGGGTATAAATGAGGGTAGAAATTTACAAATAAAAAACGATAGTCTTTATATAACATCACACTAGAAATTATATTGATGTTATGCAAAAGAAGATTATCGCTCTGGCAGTTGCCGGTCTGATGTCTGGTGCGGCCTTCGCCCAGTCGAACGTTACCGTTTATGGCGTTGCTGACGGCACCTTTGATATAGTCAAGGTTTCTGGCACGGGTAGCACTGAGCCCAACCACAACCGTGTTAGCTCCAACTCTTCCTACCTTGGTTTCAAGGGCACTGAGGATCTGGGCAACGGCATGAAGGCGGTATTCCAACTTGAAGGTGGCGTCAATACTTCCAGCGGCGCAGGTTATGCTTTCGACCGTGACACCTATGTCGGCCTGGCCACCAACTACGGCACGTTCCTTTTCGGCAACCTGACTGGTCCGACCCGCGCTCTGGGTTCTGCGGTTGATGGTTTCAATAGCGCCACCGGCATCACGGCTAACACCGGCATCATCGGCAAGTTCGGTGGCATGCTCAACGGCATCACGGTTGATGCCAACGGTTCGGTTCAAGCTGCTGCTGTTGCTCCCGCTCGTTCTGGCACCCAGAGTAGCCCGTTCGACACCCGCTGGAAGAACGCTGTTGCTTACGTCTCTCCGACCTTCTCTGGTTTCACTGTCGTTGGCGCCTATGTTGCCAATGAGAACAAGGTTGATAACGTTGCAGCTACTGACCTGAACACCTATGGTTACGATCTGGGCGTCAAGTATGCGAATGGCCCGGCGATGGTTGGTTTGACCTATAACAAGGCGGTTATCAACAATCAGGGCGGCACCCCCGCTGGCTTGGCTTTGGTTGACGTCGAGACCGATATTGTCCGTCTTGCCGGTACTTACGACTTTGGCGTTGTCAAGGTTATGGCTCTCTGGGAACAGACAGATGTTGATGCGACTGGCTTTGGCGAATCGCAGGATGTTTGGGGTCTGGGTCTGAGCATTCCTGTTGGTCAGGGCAAGATCATTGGCCAATACTACAAGGCGGGTGACATCGGCATTGCTGGCAGCGACTTTGGCGCTACGCTGTATGCCCTTGGCTATGAGCACAGCCTCTCCAAGCGCACCATCCTGAAGGCTGTCTATTCGCACCTGGATAACGATCGCAGTGCCAACTATAGCTTCGGCACGAACGGCATGGGCGGCGTTACCGCTGGCGATACCTCCTCTGGCTTCCAAGTTGGTATCCGTCACTCCTTCTAATCCAGACCTAGTCTGAATTAGTAAAAACGGCCACCTTCGGGTGGCCGTTTTTACTTCTACAACCCATTCTAAGTATCAGGCAAAAATCCACAGTCCGCCGACGACGGCCCCTCTGGCCGAGGAGGCGGCGGGCTGTGGGGTTTTGCTTGCCGGCCCCATGCGCAACAAGTTACTCGGAAACTCCTCAAACCTCTGGCAACGCCTGACCGGCAAACCTCAAGCCGGATCGGTGACGGTCGCCGCCCAACGCTTCCTCCGCGCCTGCCATGATCATGGCATCGAGACCACGCAGATTCCGCGACTCCTGCCTGAAATAAAACTTGGCGACCTGCAATCAGCGGAAAGCCTGCTTGCCACCCTCACCCCCGAGATAATCGACAAGACTGCGCAACTCTTTGGCATACGCACACAATGGTTGGAAGGCATCGATGACGCGCTTTACGACTACCTTGCGATCTGCAAGGAACCCAAGCGGCTACTCGAACACCTGGGCTCACTTCTGCCGACACATCATCAACCCCTGAGTTGCCCACTGCGCATCCTCACCACCACCCTGAAACCCGACTGGCAGGATGAGAGCCAGCAATTATTCGCACCCGTCCTCATTGAGAAAATTGCCGAACTCGGTGAACAGGAAATCAAGCGCTATCACATCTACCGGGATGGCATGGACTGGGGCTACGCCCCAACCCGCTTCGAATTGAAGGCCATCGCCTGGCTCGTATTTCACAAACTCCACGCCACCATCCCCATGTATCTCATCAGTGAAGCGGCGATGGATGACGTGCTGGCGGGCAAAACAATTCCCGCACAGCTGCTCAGGGGCAGCCTGTCCACCCATCCATCACTCGAGGATTTCGTGCTCACCCAAGAACAAAGCCGGGTCGCCAAGGAAACCGACGAACTGCCGGCGGTGCTGCGTTACCTCGAAGAAAACGATCTGCGGAATTTCACCTTCACGCGGCAGCGTGTATCTGCACCGCTACCCGAGCCGCCATCCACGGCAGACAATCCGCCAGAACCACAACGACCCCCACTAAAACCCGGCAAGCGCCAAGCACTGGCAGAGCACTGGAAAGCCATCAGGGTCGCCGCCACGGCTATTTGGGCCAGGGAACCCCTCACAATCCAGGCAATGATTTTGCGCCTGCGGCAGATTCCTCAATTGAAGGCCACGACCTCCGACAGCGCGATCCGCAAGCACATCGCCGCCCTCGCACCTGAGGGAATCCGCGGGAAATCTGGACGAAAGCCCAATCAATCCACCTGAATGCTGCCGGGGCTCTGGCACTAACCCCCTGAGTCATTGCAGAAAAGAATTGGGACGAATGTTTGATCCGTCCCAATTGCAAGAATCCAGTTTTTCCCCCGCCGTCTGCGCAAGATTATTCGTACTCCTTCACTTCAACCGGAGTCACGAAAAATGCCAGCCAGAAAACAACTTGATGCAAGAGCAGCGGGCGCTCCCGCCGAACCGGCCGAGCACCGCGCCGAGCGCGGGGACGGACGGGGCGGCGCAGCCGCCCCTAGACTTGTCAAGAGGACATATCTCGACCTGGAGCAAGGCTATTGGTCAGTCAAGCTGAAAGATTATGGCGGCGGCTTATGTGAGGTTGGCTGGTCGTTTGTAACGAATCGACCGCCCTTCAATGCCGCCGGCCGGGGAGAATCCGAGCAACGCATTGGCAATGAAGATCGCGCCGTCCGTCGTGCGCGTTCCCGTCTGCGGCAACTGATCCTGGCCACGAATGCCGACCACCTCCTGACCCTGACCTATCGGGAGAATGTCACCGATTACCGACAGTCGTGCCAGGATCTCAGCCGCTTCGTTCGTGCCGTCAGAACAGCGCTACCCGGTTGGCTATTCATCGCCGTCCCTGAAAAACAGCAGCGTGGCGCCTGGCACTGGCATCTGGCCGTGGTCGGCCGGCAGGATGTGGCGGTGCTGCGCGAACTCTGGCTAAACGTTGTTGGCGCAGGCAACATCGATGTGCAGAAATCCCGCCCCGGACAAAACCGCCGCCTCGGCCTCGTCAAGTACCTGGGCAAATACCTGGCCAAAGGATTCACCGAAGGCCATCGAGAACTCAACGGCCACCGGTTCCGCGCCTCGCTCGGCATCCAGGTGCCGGGCGAACTCGTCGCCATTCCCGAACACTTGCGCGGGGATGTTTCCGCGTATGTGATCGGCCAACTTCAAGAACGCTGCGGTTCAGTCGGCTTCGTCTGGGTAGATCAACAGA
>CAJBAP010000318.1 GCA_903950295.1 uncultured Rhodocyclaceae bacterium | reverse complement strand
TAGCCCGGCACGAATTCGTCACGGCGGAAGCCCGTCATCAAAACAGCATGATCGTCTTTATCGCCCTGGCAATTCTGGGCGGAGCAGGATTGATACTCTTGGCACGCCGCACCCTGCGGCGCATCAACAACGGGCTACGCGAGGCCGGCACAGCGGCCCAGGCTTTCGCCATTGGTAATTTCGCCGCGCCGCTACCGCCGACCAGCCCGGACGAAATTGGCGAACTCATGACTCATATCGGCACGATGCGCGACGGCCTGCGCGATATCGTCGGTACCCTGCACATGAGCGAGTCGCGCAACAGCGCCATTCTGCGCACCATGCGGGACGGCATGGTGCATATCGACGCCCACGGCACCATCCTTGAAGTCAATACAGCGATCGAAGACCTGTTCGGCTACGCCGAACAGGAGTTGATCGGCCAAAACGTCAGGATGCTGATGCCAGAACCCCATCGCGGCGCCCATGACGGTTATATACAGCATTACCTGACAACACGGCAAGCCGTCCTGGTCGGCAGGCGGCGCGAATTTGAAGGCGAACACAAGGATGGCCGCCGTTTCCCCATTGATCTTTCCGTCAACGAGATGGTTGACGATGCGGGCAGCACCTTTCTTGGCGTCATCCGCGACATCACCGAACAAAAAACGATCCGACGGGATCTTGAAGCGGCACTGGCCGCCGCTCAGGCCGCCGCCGAAGTCAAAAGCCGTTTTCTGGCCAACATGAGCCATGAGATTCGCACCCCCATCAACGCCATCCTGGGCTTTTCCGAACTCTGCCGGCGCCTTGATCTGCCAGTGCAGGGCCGCGACTACGTCGACAAAATTAACAGCGCCACCAAATCGTTACTCGGCGTGATCAACGACATCCTCGACTTTTCGAAGATCGAGGCCAACCGACTGGAGATTGAGTCCATCCCCTTCAATCTGGGTGAGGTACTGCATGGCATTGCCAACCTGTTCAACCTCAAGGCACGCGCGAGTGGTGTCGAACTGGCAATCGGCGCCCAGCCAGATGTACCCAACCGTCTGGTGGGCGATCCCCTGCGCCTCAGCCAGGTACTCTCCAACCTGGTGGGTAATGCCATCAAATTCACCGCACACGGCGAAATTGCCCTCACGGTGGCGGTGGCTAAGGACACCGGCGACACCAACAATGTCGGCGCGGTCACCCTGCGCTTTGCGGTGCGCGACACCGGCTTGGGGCTAACCGCAGAACAACTGGCGGGACTATTTACCCCCTTCACTCAGGCGGACACCTCCACGACGCGAAAATATGGCGGCACCGGTCTCGGCCTGGCGATCAGCAAGCAACTGGTCGAGCACATGGGCGGCACCATCACGGTAGACAGCACACCGGGAAGCGGTTCCTGCTTCAGCTTCACCGCCCGCTTCGGCCTCGCTGCGGAAGCAAGCGCACGCGTACTGGCGCGCTCGCCGATTACCGACAAGCGGGTGCTGGTGGTGGATGACAATGCCGTCATGCGCACCTTGCTGAGCAGGAGCGTGGAAGCTTTCGGTGGGCGCGTGGAGGTGGCAAGCACCGGTCAGGGGGCTCTGGCCTGGCTCCAGCCGGATAGCGACTCAGACGATTTCGACGCTTTCGACCTCATCCTGCTGGACTGGCATCTGCCCGACCTGGACGGCCTGGCCGTCACCCGCCACATCCGCGCAACCGGAAACCCCGTGCCCATCATCATGGTGACCGGCGACGATCCGGAGATGGCCCGCGCCGAGACTGAAGAAAACGACATCCAGGCCTTTCTCGCCAAACCCGTCAACCGCTCAACCCTGCACGACACCATGGTCAGTGTTCTGGGCGGCCACGCCGTGCTGCCACCGATTGCCATCAAGCCGACAACGGTTCCCAGTCTGGCCGGGACGCACATCCTGCTGGTCGACGATAACGAATTCAACCGGCAAGTCGGTCAGGAACTCGTCGGGATGACCGGTGCCACGGTCACCACCGCCGACGACGGTGCCTTGGCGGTAGCCGCCATTGAGGCCGGCACTTACGACCTGGTACTGATGGATCTCCAGATGCCGGTGATGGATGGCTACACCGCTGCCCGCGTCATCCGCGCCCGCTGGCCCGATCTGCCGATCGTTGCCCTGACCGCACACGCCATGGTCGAGGAACGGGAACGGGTACTGGCTGCCGGCATGAACGACATCCTCACCAAGCCCATCCTGCCCGACATTCTCTACGCGATGCTGACTCGCTGGCCGAAGGGTATCCCCGGCAACGGGACCGTGCCGGCTGACGCCGTCCCCATCAACGTGGCTGCGCCGGCTGACGCCGTCCCGCCAGCGCCGACTTTTTCCGC
>CAJBAP010000317.1 GCA_903950295.1 uncultured Rhodocyclaceae bacterium | reverse complement strand
GCCGCGCACCTGACCGGCGTCGACCGCGTCTTCGCTATCGGTGGCGCACAGGCGGTAGCTGCGCTCGCCTACGGCACGCAAACCATCCCGCAGGTGGACAAGATCGTCGGCCCCGGCAATGCTTATGTCGCCAGCGCCAAACGGCGCGTCTTCGGCACCGTCGGTATCGACATGGTAGCCGGACCCTCCGAGGTGCTGATCATCGCCGATGGCTCGGGCGATCCGGACTGGGTCGCCATCGATCTTTTTGCGCAGGCCGAACATGACGAACTGGCGCAGTCCATCCTGCTCTGCCCCGATGCCGCGTTTATCGAGCGCGTGGAGGCGAGTATTGAAAAACTGCTGCCGACCATGCCGCGCCGCGAGACCATCGCGGCCTCGCTGGCCGGTCGTGGCGCCTTGATTCAGGTGACCGATCTCGACGAAGCCTGCACCATCGCCAATCGCATTGCCCCAGAACATCTGGAACTGTCAGTGAAAGAGCCGCGCGTATTGGCTGAAAAGATTCGCCATGCCGGCGCAATCTTCATGGGGCACTACACATCGGAATCACTGGGCGATTATTGCGCCGGCCCCAACCACGTGCTGCCGACCTCGCGCAGCGCACGCTTCTCCTCACCACTCGGCGTCTACGATTTCCAGAAGCGTTCGAGCATGATTGAGGTATCGGAAGCCGGTGCCCAGACGCTCGGTCCGATTGCCGCCACCCTGGCCCACGGTGAAGGACTTACCGCCCACGCCCGCGCGGCAGAATTGCGTATCAAGTCGTAATCAACGGGCTGAGCACCAAGCGCCGAAGATTTCCCGCAAGGCTTTCACCAATGCTTCGCACTGCTCGTCAGTGCCAACGGTAATGCGCAGGAATTGTTCAATGCGCGGCGCCTTGAAATGCCGCACGATGATGCCGCGTTGCCGTAACGCCAGCGCCGACTTTTCGGCGTCGTGCTGCGGATGACGGGCAAAAACGAAGTTGGCTCCCGAGGGCAACACCTCAAAACCCAAAGACTCCAGATCGCGCGTCATCTTGGTACGTGTGCGCATCACCGCCTGGCGCGTACGCTCGAACCATTCGCGATCTTCGATGGCAGCCGTGGCGCCGGCAATGGCCAGACGGTCGAGCGGATAGGAATTGAAACTGTTCTTGACGCGCTGCAGGGCGTCGATCAAATCGACATGGCCGATGGCATAGCCGACACGCAGGCCGGCGAGCGAACGCGACTTCGAGAAGGTCTGCACCACCAGCAGGTTGGGATAGCGGTTAACCAGTGCTACTGCAGACTCGCCACCAAAATCGATGTAAGCCTCATCGACGACCACGACGGAATCCGCACTGGCCTTGAGCAGCGCTTCGATGCTGGCCAGCGGCAGGGTTCGCCCGATCGGTGCGTTGGGGTTGGGAAAGATGATGCCGCCGTTCGGCTGACAATAATCGGCGATGCGCAGCGCAAAAGTCTCGTCGAGCGCTACCGTCCGGGAGTCGATGCCGTAGAGTCGGCAATACACCGGATAGAAGCTGTAGGAGATATCGGGGAAGAGGATCGGCTGTTCGTGTTTCAACAGTGCGAGAAATGCGTGCGCCAGCACCTCGTCCGAGCCGTTGCCAACAAAAACCTGGCACGGTTCGATGTTGCCGAAGAAGGCCGCAATGGCTTCCCGCAACCGGGAACTCTCTGGGTCGGGGTAGAGCTTCAAGGTATCGCCAATCTCGCCCCGTAGAGCCTCCAATACGCGCGGGCTCGGACCATACGGATTCTCGTTGGTGTTGAGCTTGACGAGGTTGGGCAGTTTGGGTTGTTCGCCCGGAACGTAGGGCTGCAAGGCGCGAACGGTCGCGCTCCAGAATCGGCTCATGATGTGCGTGTGGATAAGGGGTTGCAACTGGCGTGGAATGGTATCATGGCTGCGTTTGCTAACTTTGATGGCAACCTTCAATGGCTACTACGCTACGCACCGCAGACATACACCGCACCACGCTGGAAACTCAGGTTCGCGTCAAACTCGATCTGGAAGGCACCGGCAAGTCCCAACTGGCGACTGGGGTGGGATTTTTTGACCACATGCTCGACCAGATTGCCCGTCACGGCTTGATCGACCTGCAGGTCGACGCACGGGGCGATCTGCACATCGACGCCCATCACACGGTTGAAGACGTCGGCATTACGCTTGGCCAGGCTTTGGCCAATGCATTGGGCGACAAGAAAGGACTGACGCGTTATGGGCATGCCTATGTGCCACTCGACGAGGCGCTGTCGCGCGTCGTGGTCGATCTGTCCGGTCGTCCCGGGCTGTCGTTCAACGTAGACTTTGCCCGCGCGCGCATCGGCGAATTCGATGTTGACCTGATCCGCGAGTTCTTTCAGGCGATAGCGAACCACGCTGCCATCACGGTGCATATCGACAACCTGCGTGGCGTCAATGCCCATCACCAGGCTGAAACCATATTCAAGGCATTTGCCCGTGCATTGCGCATGGCCATCACCATGGATCCGCGTGCTGGTACCCTCGTGCCTTCGACAAAGGGCAGCCTCTAAGCACACCGCACCTTGGCAGCACCGCAACGATTTTTATTCAATAACTCCAGATGAAGACTGTCGCGATTGTCGATTACGGCATGGGCAACCTGCGTTCGGTGGCAAAGGCCGTCGAACATGTTGCGCCTGATCACACGGTGGTCGTCACCGCAGATCCGTCAGTCCTGTCCAGTGCCGGGCGCATTTTTGT
>CAJBAP010000316.1 GCA_903950295.1 uncultured Rhodocyclaceae bacterium | reverse complement strand
TGTGGCGGGCTTCGTCATGCACCGCTCGGACTTTTGCGTCACGGCTTGTTTCCGCGACATCTTTCTGTTCCGCGACTTTTTTCTGGTGCGCCAGATGCTGCTGCTGGTTGTCGTCAGCATGGCGCTGTTCGAGGCCGGCAGACTGAGCGGCGCGATCACGCTCTACCCCTTCCCCCTGCTCGGCCCGCCGTCGCTGGGCAATGTCATCGGTGGCTTTGTCTTTGGCATCGGCATGGTGCTGGCCGGCGGTTGTGTTTGCGGCAGCCTGTTCAAGCTCGGGGCTGGCAGTGCTGCCAGCCTGGTGGCGGTGATCGGCATGCTGGCGGGCTCGGCGCTGTATGCCGAGATTCACCCGCAGTGGGCCGGCATTGCCGGCAGCACCGTGCTGGTGAAGGGCAAGATCACGCTGCCACAATGGCTCGAATTGCCGCCCACCGCGCTGCTGCTACCGCTCGTGGCAGGTAGCGGCTTTTGGCTCTACCGCGAATTCCGTGCCGGCCGCATGGATCGTCCGGCCTTTGCGCTCGGTCACCTGGCGCCTTGGCGCGCCGCACTGATCCTCGCTTTTCTGGGATTCGCCTCCTACGTTCTTGTCGGCATGCCGATGGGCATCACCACCACCTATTCAAAACTCGGCGCCGGCATCGAGTCGCTGTTCGCGCCGGAACATGTCCGCAGCCTCACCTATTTCGCGCTGCAACCGCTCAACTACACGCCGCCTTTCGCCGACCAGGCCATCAAGGGAGGGCCGGGTCCACAACTCGACGCGATTGCCGCGATCCAGTATCCCTTGCTGATCGGCATCGTCGGCGGCGCGCTGTTTTCCGCCCTGCGCGTCGGTGAATGGCGACTGCAATGGCGGCTGCCACGCCGGCAATTGATTTCGGCACTCGCCGGTGGCTTGCTACTCGGGCTGGCGGCGCGCATGGCGCCCTCTTGCAATGTCTGGCACTTGTGGGGTGGCTTGCCGATCCTCGCCATGCAAAGCCTGCTTTTCGTCGCCGGCCTCTTGCCGGGTACGTGGCTCGGCGCACGCCTCCTGACCCGCTTCGTGGTACGTTAATGCCCATGACCCAAATCATCGATATCGACATTCGCGGCCAGATCTGTCCTTCCTGCCTGCTATTGACGCTCAAGGAGCTGAACACAAATAGTGCAGCGATTCGTGCCGGCAGCACCGAGGTCGTCGTGGTGACCGATGATCGCCAGGCAACTGCGACGATTCCTGCCACCGCCGACCGCATGGGCTTTAACACCGAAGTCACCCGCGTCGATGCCGGTTATCGCATCCGCGTTTTCGGCAACGCCTAAGGACATCGTGTCACCCGCACTCAGCCAACTGGAGGCACTGCGCTACATCCGCGCCAAGGTCGACCAGCTATTGACGGTGATGGGCACGCTGCCGCTGCGGGCCGAAGAACTCGATGACGATACGCTGATCGCGCTCGATCCGATCGGCATCATCGCCGAGTCTTTCCGCCAGGTCATCACCCATCTCAATGAGACCAACGACCGGCTCGATATTGCCCGAAGAGAAATTCGCGTCATTCTCGACACCCTGGGTGCAGCCGTCGTGGTACTCGACATCGAAGACCGCATCGAAGATTGCAACAGCCGTGCCAGTGAGTGGTTCTTCGGTGGTGCCGACCGTACCCAGGTGTCTGGACGTCCGGCCAGCGAAGTCTGCACTTGCGCCGAGGCGCTGGTTGGTGTGCGCGCCGATGCCGACGGCACCCCTCACAGCCTCAGCCTCCATGGCCGTGATGTACAGGTCGTCGCGTCCAGGATTTTCAACGATGCCGGCCACCACACCAAGACGGTTATCTTATTTACCGACATTACCCAGCAAAAGGACAAAGAACGCCACCTGAAGCTCTATGCCG
>CAJBAP010000315.1 GCA_903950295.1 uncultured Rhodocyclaceae bacterium | reverse complement strand
CGTGCGCGAGGCGATCGCCAACCACTTCAAGTACCGCCTCGGCCGGCCGGAAATTCTCAACCGCATTGGCGACAACATCGTCATCTTCAATTTCATCACCCCCGACATCGCCGCGCAGATCCTCGCCGGCATGCTGAAGAATGTGACGCGGCGACTCGCCGAGGAACACAAGATCGAACTGGTGCTTCCAGAACCGATCCGCGCGCAACTGCTCGACCTGTGCACTCGCGACCTCTCCAACGGCGGTCGCGGCATCGGCAACACGCTCGAGTCGGTGTTCATCAACCCGCTGGCCCGCACTCTGTTCGCCCTCGACCTCGAAGGCCGCACGCAAGTCACCGTGGCGGCGGTCGAGGAGCAGGACAAGGTGTTTTCGGTCACGCTGCAATAGCCGTCCCGCTAGCGCCGACTTTTTATGGTTGCCCAACCTATACCCTGGAAACTTGCCTTCTGGCTTTGCGCCCTCGCAGTGCTCGTGCTGTCGCTCGGCCCCGTCTCGCCGCAACTGCCGACTACCGGTTGGGACAAAAGCAACCATCTGCTGGCCTTCTGCGTGCTGACGACCCTAGGCCGGCAAGCCTATCCGGCCCGGCCGCTACAGATCATCATCGGCCTCATGCTTTACGGTGGTGCAATCGAGTTGCTCCAGATGCTTACGCCTGACCGTTACGCAGAATGGCTCGACTGGCTTGCCGATGTACTCGGTATTGCTTTTGGTCATGTGTTGGCCAGTTGCCTATGCCAATGGATACCATCCAGGCAAAACCGGGACAGACCATTTCAATAGAGTCGGTACTGACGGGACGGCGCGAGGTGTCTGCTAGACTTTTCCCCCGTTTCATCCAATCACTCGCAGAAGGGACGCCACATGCACAAGGGAAGCTGTCTTTGCAGAGCAGTCGAGTATGAAGTCAGCGGTCCCCTCGGGGACATCATGTACTGCCATTGTTCGCGTTGCCGCAAGGCGGGCGGCGCGGCCTTTGCCGCTGTGTCGGCGGTCAAGACTGCCGACTTCCATATCCTCAAGGGCCAAGATGCACTGAAGACCCATCGCACCGATGGCGGCGTGGACCGGGTCTTTTGTGGCCACTGTGGTTCGCCGCTCATCACGCAGCGCGAAACCCAGCCCGAGATCGTGCGCCTGCGCATCGGCTCCCTGGACACCCCCGTCGCCAAGAAAGTGTCCATGCACATCTTCGTCGCTTCCAAGGCGGATTGGGATGATATCCATGACGGCGCGCCCCAGTTCGCGGAAAGGCCCTGAATCTATAGTGTTCGCCTGCCGCAAAAAGTCGGTGCTGGCGGGACGGCAGGTTCAATGAACATCCTCCTCAACAAGGCCCACTTTCCCGTCACCGTGCTCGGCCCGGGGCGGCGCATCGGCCTGTGGCTGCAGGGCTGTACGATTCGCTGCAAAGGCTGTGTATCGCAAGACACCTGGCCGGCAGACCCGGCGCGCGCCATGCCGGTGAAATCGCTCATCGACTGGTGCCAGCGCATGGCGAATAACGAACTGGACGGCATTACCATCAGCGGTGGCGAGCCTTTCGACCAACCCAGGCCGCTTGCGGCGTTGCTTGATGGCCTGGGCGCGTGGCGCACTGCCGCTGGTCTTGATTTCGACATCCTCTGCTACAGCGGCTATCCGCTCAAGACCTTGCAGAAAAAGCACGCAAAGCTCCTCGCCCGGCTCGACGCCGTGATCCCCGAGCCCTACGCTGATGGCCGGCCGCTCGGCGGGTTGTGGCGGGGCTCGGACAACCAGACTTTGGTGCCGCTATCGCCGCGTGGTACGGCGCGCTATGCAAGCTTCGTCGCGCAGGCGCAGGCGACGGACGACAAGCGGATGCAGGTGAGTATCGAGGACGGCAAGCTCTGGATGATCGGCATCCCCCATCGTGGCGACATGGCGGCGCTCGAAGACCTGTGTCGCCAGCGCGGCTTGGAACTCAAGGCGGCCTCGTGGCGTTGAACGAAGAATACTTCCGCCGCTGTCCGGTCTGCGGCACCGAAGCGCCGCCGGACGCGACGCAGTGCACTGGTTGCGGCACCCTGCTGCTCGGCGTCGACCTGAGCCTCAGGCAAGCCTCACCACCACAGGAAGCGCCGCCGCAAACATCTGTGGCTGAAAAGTTGCGATGCCCGCATGCTGACTGTGGCGCGGAGAATCCGCCGGGCAGCGAACGATGCCTCTACTGTGACCGGCCCCTCGGCGTAACGACTGCCGTACCCCATGCGGGGCATTTCATCCCGCCAGAGCCGACTTTTTCCGGCGCCGTTCCGCCAGCACCGAGTTTCTATCGGCTGCCCGCCGCGCTGGCCGACAAGTTCCGCATCGTCGAAGTCTTGCCCGCCGGCGGTGCCGAAGCCGAGATCATGATTCTCGCCGGCATCACTTCGGGTGTGAAAGTGGTCGCCAAGCTCTACCGCCCCGGCATCGTGCCGAAGAGCGAGGTGCTGGAACGCGTCAGCCGGGCCGGCTTCCGCCATGTCGTGCATCTGATTGCCTTCGGCGTCTCGGACGGCATCGGCTACGAGGTGATGGAATATTGCCCGGCCGGTTCCCTGCGTACGCTCATGACGGGCGAACTGCTGCCGCGCGACCAGTTGCGGATGATCCTCGATGAACTCGCCACGGCTCTGGCGGCGCTGCACGAACTCAAGGTCATCCACCGCGACCTCAAGCCCGAGAACATCTTGGTCCGCCGGCGCGAACCGCTCGACCTGGTGCTTACCGATTTCGGCATCGCCTCGGTCAACGACGCCACCCAGCGCTTCACCGGGCTGGCGCGCACTGTCCGCTATGGCGCGCCCGAGACGCTTTCCGGCGTGCTCGATCCCGCCGCCGACTGGTGGTCGCTCGGCTTGATCCTCGTCGAATTGCTCACCGGCCACCATCCCTTCGACGACCTGTCGGATGCCGTCATCACCCACCGGCTCGTCACCGGCCAGATCGACCTCGCTACGCTCGATGCTCCCGATTGGCGTACGCTGTGCCGCGGACTGCTGCTGCGCGATCCGCAACAACGCTGGGGCATGGCCGAAATCCGGCGCTGGCTGGACGGTGATGCCACACTGGCAGCGCCGCAGGATGATGCGCCCGTCGCTCCGGCCGGCCCATCCCGGCCCTACCGCATCGAAGACATCGTTTGCCGCACGCCGGTAGAGCTGGCGGCGGCGCTGGCCACGCACTGGCAGGCCGGCTGCAAGGACTTGATGCGCGGGCAGCTTTCCGCCTGGGTCGGGCAGGAACTCAAGGATGACAATCTGCTGCGTACCATCCATGACCTGCTCGACTTGCGTGATGTTTCCGACGATCTGCGTCTGCTGCGCCTGATCCTCCACATCGCACCGGATATTCCGCCCACCTGGCGCGGCGAGAGCCTTGCCTTGGCCAACTTGCTGGCGCAGGCGGCTTGGGCAGAGCAGGGGGATGCTGCAGCAGCAGAATGGCTCGCCTCGGTCTTTACGCAAAAGGTGCTGCGCGAATTGTCGCCCGCGCGCCACCCGGCCGAAACTGCGCTGGTGACGTGCTGGGAAATCGCGCGCGAACGCTTTGCCGTGCTCTGGCGCGAAACCGAGGTGGCACGCACACGCTGGCGCAAGACGCAAACGAGTCACGGTGGCCTCGGTGGCGAGGCAGATTTCGACGCGCTGGTGTTCGGTCAGCCCGAAGTGCTTGCGCCACCCGCGCCCGCAAAACTCTATCCCGCCTTGCTGCTGGCCCTGGCCGATGAGACCTATGCCACACAACAACTGGCGCGCGTCAAGGTCGAGGCCTCACCGTATCGGGCGCTCAGCCCCTGGCTGGAGCCACTGCTCGACGGTGACGATGCGGCGGGATGGGTCGCTGCCGGGTTCCTGCTGCCGCAAGCCAGAATCGCCGCTGCGGATCTCCAGCAGCACCAGCAGCGCACGGCCGACGCCGTGGTCGCGCAAAGCGCTGCCCTCGTTACGCGCAGCAACCAGGCGCTGGTGATGCTGCGCGAAACCTCCGACATGGGTTTATTGG
>CAJBAP010000314.1 GCA_903950295.1 uncultured Rhodocyclaceae bacterium | reverse complement strand
TCACCTTCGCCTCCTTATCGGCTTTACGGTCGAAAATCACTT
The DNA here is from genome assembly GCA_903950295.1 of uncultured Rhodocyclaceae bacterium. Next base: position 3,480 of record CAJBAP010000314.1, on the reverse strand, counting down.
CTTCCCACCGTTGCCTACATTATGCCGTGCCGCCAGCGCCGACTCTTTTGAATTGCCGGCGGGCACACTTACTGGGGCGCACTGACCTTGCCGGCCATGGTCTCCAACGCGGCGATCACAGTCTGCAATTTGACATGGACCTCGCCCGGCTGGGCGATTATTTCACTGACCTTGCGACGCAATTCGACCAGTTCGCCGATCAGCTGATTCTCGATCTCCGGCTGCATGCCCATGTGTAGAAAGGTGTTCTCGAAGTCATCAATCACATGGTTAACCAACTCGCGCGTGTGCGTCAAATCGGATTGCTGGCGCGCATCCAAATTCTTTACCGAGTCACGGATTTCCCATGCCGCGTAACGAATTCCCTGTTGTTTGAGGATGTTGTCGTGCTCGAGCAGCAGCCCATGAATGCGCGATTCGATGCCCTCGGTCAGCGTCGCGATGTTGTCGCGGATGCGACCCAGGCGCTGACTGTCGTCCTCGGGCAGGTTGGTTACCAGAATGGTGACGTGATCGTAATTCACCACCAGATTGCGATCGATTTCCAGCAGCCGTCCGAGGGTTCGCCGTTGTTCGATCAGCGTACGGTTATGTGCCGAAATTTCGGCACCGTCATGGGTTCTGATCAGGCTGTCGCCATCCCAGAGCACATACACCGCACCTTCAAGTTCGTACTGCAAAAGTGACTCGACGGCCAGCGCGACCACGGCCTGGATCGTGTTGCAGGTAAAGCTTTTCGACAGAAACTGCATTACCACGCCAAGTTCGCCCATCGACGACATGGAAGTGAACGCCACGTTTTGTGCGTAAGCCATCTGCTCGCGGCTGGCGGCCGCTTGCGCAAACACTTTGCCGACCTGTTGCAGCTTGCGCCACAAAATGGCGTCACTGATCGGTTTTATCAATTGCTCGTCGGCGTCGAAGCCTTCCCGAGCCACGTCGGTGACGTCACACAACAGCAATTGGTAAAGGTCGGAGGTATCGAAATCGTCGCGCAATTCCCGATGCAGAGCAAAACCTTGGCCGCCGTCCACATCGGTGTCCAGTATGACCAGATCCGGTCGTCGCGCCGCCAGGCCGCTGCGCAGTTCGGCGGCGCTGCGATAGACATTGAGATCCGCTGTGCTGCCGAGACGTACCTTGTGGCTTGCGATGAATGGCTCGTCGTTGCTGACGAGGTAGATGAAGAGTTTGTCGGTCATGGAAATTTAGACGTTCAGCGTAAAGGGAATGCACTCAGCGTGGTTTGCACCAATGCGTTGTGGAATTGTTAGGCGGCAGACGGGGACTTTTCAACCTTCTCAAGGTCGCGAAAAAACCCCGGCGTATGCTCGATAAACTTAAAGCGCTTCTCAAAGTTGGCAATTTGCAGAACCTGCTCGACCGTACCGCGCGCACCAGAGAGCAGCAACTTGCGACCGGCATTGGTTGCCTTATCTAGTAGCACCAAAAGCTGACCGAGGGCCGAGCTGTCGATGTAACTGACATCATACAGATTGATCACGATCTGTACCGGCGTGGGTTTGGTAAGCACCTTTTCAAGTGCCGCGGTGACGTCGCGGCGCGCGCCAAAGTCGAATTTTCCCGACAGCCGAAGGATGACATGGTCGGTGCGTTTGTCGAGTTGTACATGCATTGGGTTACTCCAAGTTGGTATCGCAATTGAGCCGATTGTTTCGCATAGCGAAAATTTTGCCGAGAAATTGCTTTTGTCCACGGCAGTCGCCGGTACTGAGTTGCTATTTATTTCTTGAACTTCTTTTCGCCCTCTTCGGCAGTGGCCGAGACATCGGTCAGGAACTGCTGAACCTGAACGACATTGAAGCGGGCCTCCTGCATCGCATCAAACGACGGCTGGGATTTCTGGTGTTCGATCTGGATATTGTCCACGGCGGCTGAGAACCCTCGCCAGGCCACCAGCGCCAGTGCAGATACCAGAATCAGGCTGATGGCCGTCGACGCCGCCAGCGCTTTACGTAATGTTAGATTGAGATTCATGCGTGCTTCCTTCTTGGCATGTGACTTGATGCGATGTGAATGCAATGCCATGTTATGAACTCGTGTTTCAGGTGTCTCTGACCAATTCTTACGATTTCCAACGAGATGCGACAGCACTTGACAGGTCTGTAGCGGCGGCCATCCAATGGGGGCGAACACTTGCGCAGAAATGCACACTGCACGGTGGCGGGCAGTGTGCATTGGCGTCTTAGGCAAGCGCCTTTCGTCTATGCCGTGAGTCCCACGGCACGGTGGTCAGGCCGCTTCGGCAGCCTCGTCGATCAGCGCCATGTCGGGTGAAATCATTAGTTTCACGATGTCGATGGCGATCAGCATGCGCTCGCCGAGTGTGCCCAGACCCTTGATGTACTTGGTGTCGATGGTCGAGGAAAATTCCGGTGCCGGGCGGATTTGGTCGGGGCGCAACATGGTCACATCAGAGACGCTGTCGACCACTATCCCGACGATGCGGCCGGCGATATTGAGGATGATCACCACGGTGAAGGAGGTGTATTCAACGGTGCCGACATTAAACTTGATGCGCATATCGACGATCGGCACGATGGTGCCGCGCAGATTGATTACACCCTTGATGAAGGATGGTGCATTGGCAATAGTGGTCGGGTTTTCGTAACCGCGGATTTCCTGCACCTTGAGAATATCGACGGCATATTCCTCGGGGCCGAGGGTGAAGGTCAGGTATTCCTGTGCCAAGGCATGTTCATCGGTTTGTGTTGCGTTTGCCATGTTTTCTTTGTCTGATGAGATGTTGGCGAAGCGGTGGTAGAGGGTCGGGCAGTCTCGGTGAAACGATCAGAATTCCGCCCAGGAATCGTTGCCCTGATGGACCGCCGCCGGTAGCTGGCGGAGTGTCCGGGGTGCCGTGACACCAGCGCCGACTTTCGTCTTGCGCGCTGGGAGCGCCTTCGGCGTGAGCTCGCGTAATGCCGGGACGGGGACCGACTTGCGCGGCGCAGCATGGGTGTCATCCGAGAGTTTGAACATGGCGACGGCCTGCGCCAGGCTTTTTGCCTGTTCTTCAAGGCTCTCTGCGGCTGCTGCGGCTTCCTCAACCAAGGCGGCATTTTGCTGGGTGACTTCATCCATCTGACTGACCGCCCCGGTGACCTGCTCGATCCCGGTCGATTGCTCGCGGCTTGCATTACTGATTTCCGTGACCAGAACCGTGACCTGCTTGAAGCTGGTCACGACATCATCCATGGTCCGACCAGCCTGATCGACCAGTTTGGTGCCGGCCTCCACCTTGCCGGAGGACTCTGCGATCAGTTCCTTGATTTCCTTGGCGGCCGTTGCCGATCGTTGCGCCAGGTTGCGAACTTCGGTGGCCACCACCGCAAAACCACGGCCTTGTTCGCCGGCTCTGGCCGCCTCGACGGCCGCGTTCAGCGCCAGGATATTGGTCTGGAAAGCGATACTGTCGATGACGCCAATAATATCGGCGATTTTCTTCGAGCTTTCCTC
>CAJBAP010000313.1 GCA_903950295.1 uncultured Rhodocyclaceae bacterium | reverse complement strand
GGCCCGACCGCGATGCTCGACCAGGCCTATGCCGGCAGCTCCTACGGCGTGCTGCATAAATCCGACCAGATCGACGGTCTGCTCTCCCGCTTCCTCGGCATGTTCGGCTGCCGCACCAATTCGTGGTCGGTGCCCAGCTATCAGGGCACCACGTTCTCCAGTCTGATGACCTTCGGCACCATCGAGGATGGCAACGAGGATGACGCTTTCGCCCACAGCAAACTGATCATCATGTGGGGCTGGAATCCGGCCTACACCTTCCACGGCGGCAACACCTTCTACTACATGCGACTGGCCAAGCAGCGCGGTTGCAAGTTCGTGCTGGTCGATCCGCAATACACCGATTCTGCCGCCACCTCCGATGCCTGGTGGATTCCGCTCAAGACCAACACCGATGCCGCACTGCTGGCGGCGATGGCCCATGTCATCTTCAGTGAGAATTTGCAGGATCAGAAATTCATCGACAAGTTTTGCCAGGGCATGGATGGTGGCACCATGCCCCAGTGGGCCCGGGGGCGGGAGAACTTCAAGGATTACATCCTCGGCAAGTACGACAACACACCGAAGACGCCTGCATGGGCCGAGCAGATTTGCGGTGTTAAGGCAGAGGACATCGTCAAGCTCGCCCGCCTGTACGCCACCACCAAGCCGGCAGCCCTCAAGGCCTCGTGGGCACCCGGCCGCGCTGCCCACGGCGAGCAGTACAACCGCATGGCAGCGGCCGTGCAGGCGATGACCGGCAACATCGGCATTCTCGGCGGCAGCGCCGAAGGTGTCGGCAAGGGCTGGCACGCCGAAACAGTGGCTTATCCCCACGACGAGTTCGCCAATGTCTGGTGGGCCTCGATCAAGTCCGATCGCTGGGCGCACTGCGTGCTCAACTACCCGAAGGTCAAGCGCGCGGAGATCGGCCTGTGGCCGCGTGGCGACGAGCAGGACGGCACCATCCCCAACATCAAGGGCATCTGGTGGCATGGTTCCGACTGGTTCAACCAGCTCACCAACATCAACAAGGAAATCGAGGCCATCAAGAAGCTGGAGCTGGTGGTCTGCGCCGATTCGACCATCACGCCCTCGGGCCTGTGGGCCGATGTGCTGTTGCCGGTCGCGACGCACTTCGAGCGCCATGACGTCGCCCTGCCTTGGTACAAGGGCCACTACTACATCCATCGCCCCAAGGCCATCGAGCCGCTGGGCGAGTCGAAAACCGATTTCCAGATCTTCACCGAACTGGCTTACCGCCTCGAGGCGCTCGATCCAACTCTTAAGGATTTCGGCAAGCGCTACAACCCGAAGGCCGAGCGCAGCTATTTCGACAACCCGGACGCGGCGGATGAAACCTATCTCGCCGACTGGTGGAAGAAGGTGCAGGAGCGGCAGGGCGTGAAGATGTCGTGGGATGAGTTCAAACGCCGTGGTGTCTACAAGTTCAAGTTCGCTCAGCCGCTGGTGGCCTTCCGCAAGCAGATCGAGACAGGCGAGCCCTTCGAGACGCCCTCGGGCAAGATCGAGATTTTCTCCACCGTACTGGCCAAGGTCACCGACTGGACCCGCACCCAATACGGCGCCCCGATCCCGTCGATACCGAAATGGCTCGAGCCCTTCGAATCGCTCAATCATCCCAAGGTCAAACAGTTTCCTTTCCACCTGATCACGCCCCATCCGCGCTGGCGCACCCACTCGATCTTCAACAACATTCCCTGGCTGCGCGAGACCTACCAGCAGGAAGTCACGCTCAATGCCAGCGATGCGGCCAAGCTGGGCATCGTCACCGGCGACATCGTCGAGGTGTGGAACGAACGCGGCAAGGTGGTCGTGCCAACCTATGTCACCGAGCGCTGCATGCCGGGCGTGGCCGTGCTGCACGAAGGCGTCTGGATGGACATCGACAAGAACGGCATCGACCGCGCCGGCAATCCGGATTTCCTCACGCTCGACGAACCCAGCCCGGCCGGTGCCTTCGCCTACAACACCATCCTCGTCAATGTGAAGAAGACGCAGCTCGAGCATCGTCCCGGCTGGGATTCGCTTGCCACCGCGCGTTCCATCGTCTTCCGCCGGGATACCTGAAGTGTCAAAAAAACTCGACATGGCGCAGGTGAAGACCGCCCTCAAGCGCAAGGTGGCGCAGGCCGGTTCGCCGGTGAAGCCCATCGTCCAACTCGGCTTCGTGCACCACAACGTCGACTGCATCGGCTGCCGCTCCTGCGAGATCGCCTGCAAGGACAAGAACAACCTGCCGGCCGGGCCGCGTTTCCGTCGCGTCATGAACATCGAAGGCGGACGCTTTCCCGACGTGTTCGCCTACAAGGTGAACATGAGCTGCAACCACTGCGCCGACCCGGCTTGCCTGCCCACCTGCCCCACCGGAGCGATCTGGAAACGCGCCACCGACGGCATCGTCGACATCGACTCGACGCTGTGCATCGGCTGCCGGCGCTGCGAAGCGGCCTGCCCCTACGGCGCTCCGCAGTGGGACCCGCTCGAGAAGATCGTCAAGAAATGCAACATGTGCGTCGATGAGATCGAAGCCGGCCGCAAACCCTACTGCGTGATGGCCTGCATGATGCGCGTGCTCGACATCGGTCCCATCGAAAAACTCTGGAACGGCACCCACCCGACCACCGCCATCGGCCCGCAGGACAAGCCGGTGCGGCAAGTCAAGAACATGGCCAACCCGGAATTGACACGGCCGTCGATCGCCTTCATTCCGCACAGTAAAGGCAAAGTATGACCCGCCCTCCCCCAG
>CAJBAP010000312.1 GCA_903950295.1 uncultured Rhodocyclaceae bacterium | reverse complement strand
GTGGAGCAGCTTGATGGTGAAGTCGATTTCTTCTTCGGTGGTGAAGCGCCCGATGGTGAAGCGGATCGAGCTGTGTGCCAGTTCGTCCGAACGTCCCAGCGCACGTAGCACATAGGAAGGTTCAAGCGAAGCCGAGGTACAGGCAGACCCCGAGGACACCGCGATATCCTTGACCGCCATGACCAGTGACTCACCCTCGACATAGTTAAAGCTGATGTTCAGGTTGTGCGGCACACGCTGTTCGATGTCGCCGTTGACATAGGTTTCCTCGATGTCCTGCATTCCCTTGAGTAGGCGATCGCGGAGCATACGGATGCGGTCGTTCTCGACGGCCATTTCCTCGCGGGCGATGCGGAAGGCTTCGCCCATGCCGACGATCTGGTGCGTCGCCAGCGTGCCGGAACGCATGCCGCGCTCATGGCCGCCACCGTGCATCTGTGCCTCAAGACGGATGCGTGGCTTGCGCCGCACATACAACGCCCCAATACCTTTCGGGCCGTAGGTCTTGTGCGCCGAGAACGACATCAGGTCGACCTTGAGCTTGCCAAGATCGATTGGCATCTTGCCGGTCGCCTGTGCGGCATCGACATGGAAGATGCTGCCATTGGCGCGACAGATCTCGCCGAGTTCGGCGATCGGTTGGATTACGCCGATCTCGTTATTCACCGCCATCACCGATACCACCACGGTATCTTTGCGCAAGGCCGCCTTGAGCTGCTCCGGCGTGATGAGACCATTGGCCTGCGGCTCGAGATAGGTCGCTTCGAAACCCTGGCGCTCGAGCTCCTTGACCGTATCGAGGACGGCCTTGTGCTCGGTAGCCACGGTAATGATGTGCTTGCCTTTCGTCCCGGCGTAGAAGTGTGCCGCGCCCTTGATGGCGAGGTTATTCGACTCGGTGGCACCCGAGGTCCAGATGATCTCCTTCGAGTCGGCGTTCACCAGCTTGGCGACCTCTTCGCGCGCATCCTCGACCGCTTTCTCGGCTTCCCAACCAAAGGGGTGGGAGCGCGAAGCCGGGTTGCCAAAGTGTTCGGTCAAATAGGGAATCATCTTCGCGGCCACGCGCGGATCGACCGGGGTCGTTGCCGAGTAGTCGAGATAGATGGGTAGTTTCAGCATAGTGTCAGACTCCAGTTCAGCCGGCCACAGCAGTAGAGACAGCAGCCAGCGATTGCAAATTTGTCACGGTTACGGAAAGCGCCTGCAAAAAAGCGGCTATTTCCGCACTTGTTGTCTCCGCGCCGAGACTGACACGCACCGCGCCACGCGCCAATGCGGGTTCGACGCCCATGGCCAGCAGTACATGCGAAGGCTCGGGGTTGGCTGAAGAGCATGCTGCACCGCTGGCGATAGCGAAACCGGCACGGTCCAGCTTGCCTACCAAGGTTTCACCATCAAACCCCGGCAGGGAAAAGTAAACGGTGTTGGGCAGTCGTTCGGCAGCCAACGCAAAAATGTTCGCACTTTGCGCCGCCAAACCGCGCTCCAGTTCAGCACGCAAGCTGCGCAGGCGTTGCGAAGTTTCCTGCAACCGTGCCATCGCCTCGACACAGGCAACACCGAAGCCGACGATGGCCGGAACGTTTTCGGTGCCCGAACGCAGGCCGCGTTCGTGGCCACCACCAGCAATCAAGGGCGCCAGATCGACACGCTTGTCGACAATCAGTGCCCCCGCCCCCTTCGGCCCGCCCAGTTTGTGGGCGGAAAGGGTCAGCGCATGGACACCGGCCGCATTCAGTGACCGAAAATCAAGCGGAATCTTGCCCAGCGCCTGCACCGCATCGCTGTGGAACCAGGCACCTGAGGAACGGGATTGAGCGACGGCAGCGAGTTGTGCCACATCCTGTATCGCACCAGTTTCATTATTGGCAAGCATCACCGAAACCAGAGCGGGCTTATCTGCCATCGCCGCAGAAAAGTCGGCGCTGGCGAGACGGCCATCGGCATCAACGGCAATCTCGCGCAAACGCCAGCCTTGCCGTTTGAGCGCCTTCGCCGGTTCGCGCACGCAAGGATGCTCGATGGCGGAAATGGCCAGAGTGCCGGGCTCAAAAATTGCCGCTACTCCCTTGATGAATAGATTGTTCGCCTCAGATCCGCCGCTGGTAAAGATCACCTCGGTCGGATGTGCCCCCACGGCGAAGGCCACACGCTGACGCGCTTCGTCAATGGCCCGACGCGCCGCCCGTCCATATTCGTGACGACTCGACGCATTGCC
>CAJBAP010000311.1 GCA_903950295.1 uncultured Rhodocyclaceae bacterium | reverse complement strand
TCATACACTCAGTTATCACGGCACATAGCCGATAAACTCGCAATTCATTCCGCCCCAGTGGGTGGAGAGGTGGCCAAATGTCAGAATTACTGAAGAATATTGATGCGCGTACGCGGTTGGCCGGGACCAACAAGTTGGAGATTTTGTTGTTCTCGCTGGGCGTTGATTCGCGCACCGGGCGTGAGGAAACCTTCGGCATCAACGTCTTCAAGGTGCGCGAAGTGATGCGTACCCCGCAAGTTACCGCTGCGCCCGACATGCCGAATGCCGTCAAGGGCATGGTGTCCCTGCGCGGTAGTCTGGTGCCAGTGGTCGATCTGGCCGACTTCATCGGCATGCAGACCGACACGCCGCGCGACATCATGATCGTCACCGAATACAACGGCCACACCCAGGGTTTTCTGGTGCAGTCGGTCGATACCATTTTGCGCCTCGACTGGTCGAAGATGCGGGTGCCGCCTGAGATGTTGATGGCCAACCTGGGCGGTCTCGTTACGGCCGTGACCGAACTGCAGGACGGGCGACTGGTGATGATGCTCGACGTCGAGCGCATCCTCTCCGAAACCGCCAAGTACGATGATGACATGGTCTTCAACGCCATCCAGCCGATCGGCAAGGAGGGCTTGACCATCATCTATGCCGACGACTCATCGGTGGCGCGCGGTCAGATCGAAAAGACGCTCAACGCCATGGGCATCCGCGGCATGGCGGCGATGAACGGCCGGCAGGCCTGGGACGAACTGCTGAAGATTGCCAACTATGCCGATGCCACCGGCCGGCAGGTCAAGGAGTTGGTACAGTTGGTATTGACCGATGTCGAAATGCCCGAGATGGACGGCTATATTCTCACCAAGAACATCAAGTCCGACTCGCGCTTTGCCGGCATACCCGTGATCATGCACTCGTCGCTGTCTTCGACATCGAACCAGCAGATCGGTCGGTCGGTGGGGGTTGATGATTACGTGCCCAAGTTTGAGGCACAGCGTCTGGCCGAAACGCTCGGCCGCCTGTTGCTGAGAGACGAACCGGTGGCGCAGGCTGCCTGACGGAGAATTTAGATGAGCAATTTCGCCGCGCTGATGACGGGCCAAAACCCGGCCTCCCTGATGGACAACGTCGATGCCCGTACCAAGCTCGCCGGCTCGAACCGCATGGAGATTCTGCTGTTTTCGCTGGGCACCAACGAGACCTTCGGTATCAACGTCTTCAAGGTGCGCGAAGTCAGCAAAACTCCCGCCATTACCAAGTCGCCCCATATGCCCGATGGCGTTGAAGGGCTGATCAGTCTGCGCGGCAACGTCATTCCCGTGCTGTCGCTGGCGCGGGCGATGCAGCTGGCCGATGCGCCACCGGGCCGTGGTGGCTCGATGATGGTCACCGAGTACAGCAAGCGTACGCTGGGCTTCCTCGTGCATGACGTCGATCGCATCATCCGCGTTGATTGGGAGCGGGTGCGTGCTCCCGAGGCGGTCACCGGTGGCGCTCACGCCTACATCACGGCCATCACCGAACTCGATAACGGCAAGCTGGTGTCGATTGTCGACGTCGAGCAGATCATGGCCAATACCTTCGGTGAGTCGTTGGTCGGCCAGATCGACAAGATGAGCAGCGATGATGAGTTCAACATATTTTTCGTCGACGATTCCTCCGTGGCCCGCAAGAAGATCGCCGAAGTTCTCGACAAGATGGGGGTCAAGCACAAGCATGCACAGAATGGCATGGAAGCATGGACCCGACTGTCCGGCATGGCGGCGCACGCCCAGCAGACCGGCCGCAGCCTGCGCGAGGAAGTCAATCTCATCCTCGTCGATGCCGAAATGCCCGAGATGGACGGCTACGTGCTGACCAAGAACATCAAATCCGACAAGCGCTTCGAACATATTCCCGTCGTCATGCACTCGTCCCTGTC
>CAJBAP010000310.1 GCA_903950295.1 uncultured Rhodocyclaceae bacterium | reverse complement strand
TGGCGGACATGAACCGGGAGGCCGGTGCGGCCTTGGCGGCGGAACTTGGCTCCCAGGGCGGACATGTGCGCTTTGTCGCAACCAATGTGGCCGATGAGGCCAGTGCCCAGGCCTGCGTGGCGACGGCGCTTGAGGTTTTCGGCGCCGTGCATGGGCTGGTGAATTGCGCCGGCGTGGTCATCGGCGAAAAGACGCTGGGCAAGGAAGGGCCGCATGCACTCGCGAGCTTCAGACGTGTCATCGACATCAACCTGATCGGCACCTTCAACATGATTCGCCTGGCCGCCGAGGCGTTTTCGCACAACGAACCCAATGCCGATGGCGAGCGCGGGGTGATCGTGAATACCGCGTCGGTGGCGGCGTTCGACGGCCAGATGGGGCAGGTTGCCTATGCCGCCTCGAAGGGCGGCATTGTCGCCATGACGCTGCCGCTGGCGCGTGATCTGGCCAGGAATGGCATCCGCGTGATGACGATCGCGCCAGGTATCTTCGAAACGCCAATGATCGCGGGCATGCCGCCCGAGGTGCAGGAGGCGCTGGGCAAGATGGTGCCTTTCCCCTCGCGACTGGGCCGCCCGGCGGAGTTTGCCGCGCTGGCGGCGCATATTGTCGAGAACTCGATGCTGAATGGCGAGGTGATCCGCCTTGACGGCGCCATCCGCATGCAGCCAAAGTAGGCAGTGCGTGTCTGACAATTGTTATCACTGCGGCCTGTCGGTGCCGGCGGGCCTCGATCTGCATGTCGAGATCGACGGTGCGCCGCGCGAGATGTGCTGTGCTGGTTGCCAGGCTGTGGCGCAGGCGATTGTCGCCAATAAACTCACTGATTATTACCGCCACCGCGATGCCATGCCGGAAAGCCCGCGCGAGGCGATCCCGCAAGCCTTGCAGGAACTGGGGTTGTTCGATCACCCCGAGGTGCAGAAAAACTTTGTTCGTCCGGTAGGAGAACATGAGCGCGAGGCGGCGCTGATTCTCGAGGGCATTACCTGCGCGGCCTGCGTCTGGCTCAACGAGGCGCATATCGCCCGTCAGCCGGGGGTGACGGCAGTGGATATCAACTACGCCACGCGCCGTGCCCGGGTGCGCTGGGACGAAAACCTCACGAAGCTCTCGGCGATCCTCGAGGCGATTCAGGCGATCGGCTATCGTGCCCATCCTTACGATATCGCGCGCTCCGAACAACTGGCGCAGAAGGAGCGGCGCACCGCGCAGTGGCGCCTGTTCGTTGCCGGTTTCGGCATGATGCAGGTAATGATGTATGCGCTGCCGGCTTATCTCGCCGATGTGGGGGAGGGCGGCGACATGACGCTCGACATCTCCCAGTTGTTGCGCTGGGCGAGCTTGATCCTCACCCTGCCGGTGATTGCTTATTCAGCCTTGCCGTTTTTTGCCAATGCCTGGCGCGACCTGAAGTTCCGGCGCGTCGGTATGGATGTGCCGGTGGCGCTTGGCATTGGCAGTGCCTTTGCCGCCAGCGTCTGGGCAACGCTGACGGCAGCGGGCGAGGTGTATTTCGATTCGGTGACGATGTTCGTATTTTTCCTGCTGACCGGTCGCTATCTGGAAATGATGGCGCGGCAGAAGGCGGCGCGCGGCGTCGAGGCATTGGCGCGGGCGTTGCCGGCCTTTGCGGAACGCCTGTCGCAGTGGCCGTCACGAGACGGCGAACGGGTGGCCGTGGCCGATCTGTGCGCCGGCGATTGTGTATTGGTGCGACCGGGGGCGGTGATGCCCGGTGACGGCGTGGTGCTGGAAGGCGAAAGCAGCAGTGATGAATCACTGCTAACCGGCGAGAGTCGGCCGGTAAACAAGCAGGTGGGTGATACGGTGACCGGTGGCAGTGTGAATGTGGGTAGTCCTCTGGTGCTGCGCTTGGAGCGAGTGGGTGAAGCGACACGCCTGGCCTCAATCCGTCGGCTGATGGAGCAGGCGGCCACCGAAAAGCCGGCCCTGGTGCAGTTGGCCGATCGCATCGCCATGCGTTTTGTCTGGGTGCTACTGGCGCTGGCGCTGATTACCGGCGTGTATTGGTTGAATGCCGACCCCGACCGGGCGCTCTGGGTTTTCGTCGCCGTGCTGGTGGTGAGTTGCCCCTGCGCGCTTTCGCTGGCAACGCCGGCGGCGCTGACGGTAGCGACCGGTGCGCTGGCGCGGGCGGGTGTGCTGGTGACGCGTGGCCATGCCATTGAAACGCTGGCCCGGGCGAACCACTGGATTTTTGACAAGACCGGTACGCTGACGGTCGGCCGGCCGACGGTGGTGGAACTGCGCTGCGCCGATCCCGCTCTTGAATCTGAAGCGTTTGCGCTGGTGCGGGCACTGGAACAGTCCTCGGAACATCCCCTCGGTCGCGCCCTGCTGGAAAAAGTCGGCGCCGGGCCGTCCCAAGCCGACGCCCCCCCCGTGGGGGGCAGCGAGCCGGGGTTGCGAGCGCGGGGGGCCAATAAAGTCGGTGCTGGCGAGACGGCAAGTCTGACGGTACTGCGGGCAGTGACGGGGCAGGGCATCGAAGCCAGACTGCCTGCAGGATCCCAAGTGCGGATTGGTGTGCCGACCTTCGTTGCCGCCCTGCATGGGCAGCCGCTACCGGCGGAAATGTTGGCGTGGTTGGCGGCGGGTGACAGTGTGGTGGCGTTGGGCGATACCACCGGCTGGCGGGCGTGGTTCCGTCTGGCGGATGCTTTGCGTCCCGGAGGCGCCGAGGCGCTGGGGCGCTTGCGGGCGCTCGGCTTGAAGCTGACGATCCTTTCGGGCGATGCATCTGAGACCGTTGCTGCCGTGGCCACAGAATTGGGGGTTGCCGACCACCATGGGGGCATGACCCCGGAGGGCAAGCATGCTTACGTACGCGCAGCACAGGCAAGCGGCGCCAGTGTGGCGATGGTCGGCGATGGCGTGAACGACGCGCCGGTGCTGGCGCAGGCGCATGTGTCGGTGGCGATGGGAGCCGGCACCGACCTTGCCCGCAGTCAGGCCGACGTGGTGCTGTTGTCGAACGATCCCTCCCATCTGGTGGCCGGTATTGTGATCGCGCGCCGCACGCTGGCGATCATGCGCCAGAACCTGGCCTGGGCCTTTGTCTACAATGTGGTAGCAATTCCCCTGGCCATGGCAGGTTGGGTGACACCGTGGATGGCGGGCATCGGTATGTCGGCTAGTTCGCTGCTGGTGGTGCTGAATGCCCTGCGCCTGCAAAGAACGGAGAAATGACATGGAAAGCCTTTACCTGCTGATTCCATTTTCGGTTGGCCTGGTTTTTCTGATTGGAGTGATTTTCTGGTGGTCTTTGAAATCCGGCCAGATGGAAGATATGGAAGGCCCCGCCTACCGCATTCTGATGGATGACGATCGACCTGCGGATGCACTGAAAGACCCTGCCACCACTGAAAGTGATGCGCGGAAGAAGTCAACCCATTGAATCCGAAATCTTTTGATCAGGATCAAAGAGCAGCACAACTGCGAAGCGCAGAATGCCCCTACTCTTTTTCGGGTCGTTTGTTTTTCTGGGCGCCCCGTCTTTGTGGATAGTCTCTCTGTTGGGGTTGGGGGTGCGCATTCAGCGCACCCTTTTTTTTCGCCATCACCGCATTTAAAGAGTGGTTAAATACCCACATAAGTCATTCTGCAATGCATCAAAGTTGACCTGGGTCAAAATGTCGCACCTGTAGTGCCGTATTCTTCGGCCCCGGCCTCCGAGGATTTGTTTCGGGGAGGGGGAGCGAGTTTCGTTTTTTTTAATGAGAGAGGTGAAAACCATCATGCAATCGCAAGCGACTTACAACTACAAAGTCGTGCGTCAGTTCGCTGTGATGACCGTAATCTGGGGCATCGTCGGCATGCTGGTCGGCGTCATCATCGCCGCCCAGTTGGTCTGGCCAGAACTGAACGTCATCGAGTTTCTGTCGTACGGAAGGCTGCGGCCACTGCATACCAACGCGGTAATTTTTGCGTTCGGTGGCTGTGCGTTGTTCGCGACGTCCTATTATTCGGTGCAGCGTACCTGCCACACCACCTTGTTCGCACCCGGTCTGGCCGCTTTCACATTCTGGGCTTGGCAACTGATCATCGTGTTGGCTGCCGTCTCTCTGCCGTTGGGTATCACAACGGGCAAGGAGTACGCCGAACTCGAGTGGCCGATCGACATCCTGATCACCGTCGCCTGGGTTTCCTACGCGATCGTGTTTTTCGGCACCATCGGTATCCGCAAAACCCCGCACATCTACGTGTCTAACTGGTTCTTCGGCTCGATGATCATTGCTGTGGCCCTGTTGCACCTGGTCAATAGCGCCGAGATCCCGGTGGGCCTGTTCAAGTCCTACTCGGCTTATGCCGGCGTGCAGGATGCGATGATTCAGTGGTGGTACGGCCACAACGCGGTGGGCTTCTTCCTGACTGCAGGCTTCCTCGGCATGATGTATTACTTCGTGCCGAAGCAGGCTGGTCGTCCGGTGTATTCCTACCGTTTGTCAGTGGTGCACTTCTGGGCGCTAGTTTTTACTTACATGTGGGCCGGTCCGCACCATCTGCATTACACGGCGCTGCCTGCTTGGAC
>CAJBAP010000309.1 GCA_903950295.1 uncultured Rhodocyclaceae bacterium | reverse complement strand
CTGGCTGGGCCTGCAGTTGCTCCGCTCGCCCGTGGTGGGTGCCGGTAGTGCATCCGTGCCGGAGCAAAGCGGCGGGCACTATTTCCGGCAAGCTTGCCTGGTCAGCCTGGCCAATCCCAAGGTCATTCTGTTCTTCATGGCTTTCTTCCCGCTGTTTTTGCGTGTCGATGCCTCAGTAATCACTCTCGGCACCATGGTGGCGCATGTCACACTGATCAGCTTCCTGTATCAGGCAGGTCTGGTGTTGGCGGGTAATGCCGTGGCGCGCAAGTTGTCCGCCCTGCCAGTGGTGCGCAGGTTGGCCACGCGGCTGGCAGGGGTGGCACTGATCGGGTTCGGCATCAAGCTGGCGCTGAACCACCGGTAAGCTCAAACGAAGTGCTGCCCCACCGCAACTGGGAAGCCATGCAAAAAGTCGGCGCTGGCGAGACGGCGCCCGCCCGGTTTCTGTAACTCGACGAGTTTCAGCGCACCTTCCCCGCAGGCAACGACGATGCCTTGCGGACTGACGGCTAGAACTTCCCCGGGTGTTCCCGTGCCTTGTTCCGGTTGGGCGCCCCAGACCTTGACGGTTGTTTCGCCAAGCCGCGCCGTGGTGCCGGGAAAGGGGTCAAAAGCGCGAATGCGTCGCTCGATCACCGTTGCCGGTTGATGCCAGTCGATCACTGCCTCGGCCTTGTCGATCTTGCTGGCGTAGGTGACACCCTCGACCGGCTGTGGCACCGGTTTCAAGGTGTCGAATTCCCGTAATGCGACAACAATCAGCCGGCTACCCAGCAGCCCCAGCTTATCGTGCAGGCTGGATGCTGTCTCCATGTGACGCGGCGAGCCGTCTGGTGCCGTCCCGCCAGCACCGACTTTTATCGCATAGGCCAGCAGCATCGGGCCGGTATCGAGGCCGGCTTCCATCTGCATGATGGTGACGCCGGTTTCCGTATCGCCCGCTTCAATGCAGCGTTGGATCGGTGCCGCACCGCGCCAGCGCGGCAGCAGTGAGGCATGGATGTTGAGGCAGCCGCGTTTGGGAATATCGAGCACTGCCTGCGGCAGGATCAGGCCGTAAGCCGCTACCACCAGCACGTCGGGCGCACACTCGAGCAGTGGTGCATGGGTGGCGGGATCCTTGAGCCGCTCGGGCTGATGCACGGTGATGCCATGTGCCAGCGCTACCTGCTTGACCGGGCTGGCGACGAGTTTCTGCCCGCGCCCGGCGGGCCGATCGGGCTGGGTGAGCACCAGCGGGATGTCGAAACCGGCGTCGAGCAGCGCCCGCAAAGCAACCGCGGCGAATTCCGGCGTGCCGGCGAAGGCGATTTTCATTGACCCGCCCACCCCCAGCCCCTCCCTCGCAGGAGGGGAGACGGTTGGCTCGCTGCGCTCGGTGGTGTCCTCAAACCGTTATCCTCGCCTGCTTGGCAAGCCTGGCCTTGAGGCGCGAAAGCTTGAGGCGCGAGAGGTATTCGACGAATACCTTGCCGTCGAGGTGATCTATTTCGTGCTGCAGGCAGACGGCCAGCAGGCCATCGGTGTCGACCTGGAAACTTTTGCCCTCCAGGTCGAGCGCCCGCACCTGAACACGCTCGCTGCGCTTCACCGTTTCGTAGATGCCGGGCACCGAGAGGCAACCCTCCTCCCCCTCACACTCTCCTGAACGCGAGAGAATCTCCGGGTTGATGAATACTTGCAGTTGCGATTTATCTTCGGAAATATCGAGCACCAGCAAGCGCTGATGCACATCCACCTGCGTGGCAGCGAGGCCGATGCCGGGCGCGGCATACATGGTTTCGGCCATGTCGGCGGCGAGCTTGCGGATGCCGGCGTCGACAGCCATTATTGGCTTGGCGCGGGTATGCAGGCGGGGGTCGGGAAAGTGCAATATGGGCAATAGAGCCATGAAAACCGTCTTTAAGTGATTGATGCTTGCGGGATTTGGGGGCAGAATCCACGCAATCTCTGCAAACGAGCGCCCGGAGGACACCCCCATGCGACGCATTATATTCGCCCTGTTTTTGAGTTTATCAACTGCCGCCATCGCACAGTCTGCACCGGCTGCCAAGCCTATCGAGCTCGCGCCCGATGCGCCGGATCGCCATGTTGTCGTGCCAGGCGATACCTTGTGGGGCATTTCAGCAAAATTTCTCAAGGATCCTTACCGCTGGCCCGACCTCTGGAAGATGAACGCGGAGCAGGTGAAAAACCCGCACCGCATCTATCCTGGCCAGGTGGTGATTCTCGACCGGAGCGGTACTGACCCGCAACTCAGGCTCGGCCAGGTGATCAAGCTTGAACCGCAGGTGCGCGTCGAGATTCCTCCCAAGGAAATTCCCGCAATTCCGGCGCAGGATATCGAGCCCTTCCTGACCCAGCCATTGGTGATCGACTTGGGTCAGTTCGACAGCAGTCCCCGCATCGTCGCTACCCAGGAAGGTCGCGTGATTACCGGAAACGGTGACACCATCTTCGCCGCCGGCGCAGATCCATCCGTCCGCTTGTGGCAGGTTTACCGTCCGGGCAAGCCGTTGATCGATCCCGAAAATGGCGAACCCCTCGGTATCGAGGCAATTTTCCTCGGCAATGTCCGACCGGTCGGTCCTGCGGGAGAGGTTACGCCCTTCGAAGTTACCAGCGTCAAGCAGGAGATCGGCCGCGGGGACTACCTGGTTCCCGCCAACCGCCCTGAAGTGTTGAGCTATGCTCCCCATGCCCCTACGCACGCAGTCGAAGGTCGGGTAATGGCACTTTATGGTGGCGTTGGCGAAGGCGGGCGCAATTCCATCATCTCCATCTCGCGCGGTAAACGTGACGGTTTGGAGATGGGGCATGTGCTGGCACTTTATCGCGCGGGTTTCGTCACCACCAATCGCTTCGACGGTGGCGCGCCGCAAAGTCATGCACTGCCTGAAGAGCGTTATGGCCTGCTGTTCATATTCCGTGTTTTCGACCGCGTTGCCTATGGATTGGTAACCAATGCCGCGCGACCGGTGATGGCGGGCGATCGCGTCCGCCAACCCTGATCGCCCTGATTTTTGGCTAGCGGAGAACTGGCCGCCTGGTTGCGGCTGACCCTGATTCCCGGTATCGGTGGCGAAACCCAGCGCCAGCTGCTGAAAATCTTCGGCGGACCGGAGGCGGTGTTCTCCGCCCCACCCTCCGCATTGAGGGGCAGCCTCGGCGGTGGCTTGGCCGAGCGCCTGCTTGCGCATGACTGTGCTGCCGAGCTTGATGCAGCATTGGCGTGGGCCGGCCAACCCGGCAACCATATCCTGACGCTTGCCGATGCCACTTACCCGCAGGCGCTGCTGAACGCTGCCGACCCTCCGGTGCTGCTGTATGCAAAGGGGGATGTCGCCCAGCTCAATCGCCCGGCCTTCGCCATTGTTGGCAGCCGCAACGCCACCAAACAAGGTGAGGCCAATGCCGCTGCCTTTGCGACGGCGCTGGCCAATTCCGGGTTCACCATCGTCAGCGGGCTCGCTGCCGGCATTGACGCCGCTGCCCATCGCGGGGCGCTTGAGGCAATGACAACGGCGCGGGACGGCGTGCCGGGTGCCTCGACCATCGCCGTCATTGGCACCGGCATCGACCGTATCTACCCGGCCAGTAACGAGGCGCTGGCGCGCGCGATTGCCGAGCGCGGCGTCATCATCAGCGAGTTCGCCCTCGGTACGCCGCCGCTGGCCGCCAACTTCCCGCGCCGCAACCGGCTGATTGCCGGCATGAGCCGGGGTTGTCTGGTGGTCGAAGCAGCGCGCCAGAGCGGTTCTCTGATTACCGCCCGGCTCGCCGCTGAAGCGGGCCGTGAAGTGTTTGCCATCCCCGGCTCGATCCACTCGCCGCAGTCGAAAGGCTGCCACGCCCTGATCAAGCAGGGCGCAAAACTGGTCGAGTCGGCGCAGGACATTCTGGAAGAGCTGCGCTGGGAGGCCGTGACCAATCCTGCCGCTTTGCCGTCGGTGCCGGAAGCCGAAGTCGATCCGGTCCTGATTGCACTTGGCCATGATCCTTGCGACCTCGATACCCTCGCCGCCCGCAGCGGCCTGCCTCCGGAGTCCTTGCTGGCGCAGCTTCTGCCGCTGGAACTGGAGGGTCGCGTCAGCCAGTTGCCGGGCGGTCGCTATCAACGGCTAAAT
>CAJBAP010000308.1 GCA_903950295.1 uncultured Rhodocyclaceae bacterium | reverse complement strand
GCCAAAATCGGGCAAAACCGCCAAGGCCGTCGACCTGCCGAAAGTCGCCCAGAACGTCGGCAAGACCAGCCGCGACACCTGTGGCGCCTGCCACTTCTTTGGCGGTGGTGGCGACGCGGTCAAGCACGGCGACCTCGACAGCTCGCTGAAAAAGCCGGCCAAGTACCTTGACGTGCATATGGACGCCAAGGGCCTCAACTTTAGCTGCGCCACCTGCCACGCCACCCAGGGCCACAACATTCCGGGCAGCCGTTATACCCCGACCGGCAAGGCCGAGGACACGGCGCACATGCGCGGCAAGGAAAACAAGGGCAATGTCGCCAGTTGCCAAGCCTGCCACGGCGCCGCGCCGCACAAGACCAAGGAACGGCTCAACAGCCACACCGACAAAATCGCCTGCCAGACCTGCCACGTGCCGCAGTTCGCCCGCGCCCAACCGACCAAGATGACTTGGGACTGGTCCACCGCCGGCAAGCTTAGCCCCGAGGGCAAGCGCATGCAGATCAAGGACGCGTCGGGCCACCACGACAAGTACGACTCGATCAAGGGCAACTTCACCTACGAGAGCGACGTCGTGCCCGAGTACGCCTGGATCAACGGCAAGGTGAAGTACACCCTGCTCGGCGACCCGGTCAATGCCCAGGGCGTGACCAAGATCAACGAGTACGGCGGCAGCGCAACGGATGGCCAGTCGCGCATCTGGCCGCTCAAGGTCTTCCGTGGCAAGCAACCCTACGACCTCGAAACCAAGTCGCTGCTGGTGCCCCACACCGCGGTCGGTTACGGCGAAAAGGATGACAGCGGTTACTGGGCCAACTATAAGTGGGATGCTGCCCTCAAGGCTGGCGCCGAAGCGGCCGGGCAGAAATTCAGCGGCAAGTTCGACTTCGCCTCCACCGAAATGAGCTGGCCCATCACCCATATGGTCGCACCCAAGGCCGATGCCCTCACCTGCACGCAGTGCCACAGCAAGAGCGGCCGCCTGCAGGAAATCAAGGGGGTGTACATCCCGCGTCGCGACGCCAACGGCATGCTCGACATCGTCGGCTGGCTGCTCGCTGCCGCGACCTTGGCGGGCGTGACCATCCACGGTGGCCTGCGTGCCTACCTGAGCCGGAAAGGATAAGAAAATGTCCGCACACGCAATGCAGAAAATTTACGTCTTCAAGATCTTCGAGCGCATCTGGCACTGGTCGCAGGCGGGACTGATCATCTTCCTGCTGCTGACCGGCTTCGAAGTCCATGGCAGCTACAGCGTCATCGGCTTCGAAAAGGCGGCAAACCTCCACACCATCGCCGCCTGGACGCTGGTCGGCTTGTGGGTGTTCGCCATCTTCTGGCACTTCACCACGGGCGAATGGAAGCAGTACATCCCGACGTTCCAGAAGGTCGACGCGATGGCCAAGTACTATCTCTACGGCATCTTCGTCAATGCACCGCACCCGTTCCGCCTGACCACCCTGAAAAAGCACAACCCGCTGCAACGCCTCGCCTACCTGGGCGTGATGCTGTTCATCGGCCCGCTGATCTGGTTCACCGGCTGGTTCTACATCTTTTACGACAAGTGGAACGCCTGGGGCCTGGACCAGTACCTGAGCCTCGAGTGGGTGGCCTTCTTCCATACCATGGCTGCCTTCATGATGCTGCTGTTCCTGATCGCCCACGTCTATCTGACCACCACCGGCCATACCCCGCTGGCCCACATCAAGGCTATGATCACCGGCTGGGAAGAAGTCGAGTAACCCACTCCCCTGTCTGCCCAGCCGGTAGCCGATTTCAAAAGTCGGCGCTGGCAGGACGGCGAATCGCCACATGCCGCCGAATCTTGGCGGCTTTTTTACTTTCTGAACCGTACAGGAAACCCATCAGCCTTGGATGAGAACTGGAAGGACACCGTTTATCGCAAGCGCGCCGAGTTGGCGCTGCTGCTGCATGAGCCTTTTGCACAACTGGCGCGACGCTGTCCGCAGGAGTGGGGGGATCGCCAGCGCCTCAACCACCTGCTGGCAGAAAATATCGGCACGATTCCACATGCCGCCTTTCTCTATGCCCTGGACGACAAGGGCGTGCAAATCTCCGACAACGTCAGCACCGATCACATTGCCCCGGACCACTTCGGCCGTGACCGCTCGCAACGCCCGTACATGCGCGAGCCGATGCCACCGTGGGGGTTTCTGCTTTCCGACGCCTATGTCAGCGTTTCCGGGCGCCCCTCGCTCACGGCATTGCATGTCGTCAGTGACGGAGACCGGGAACTGGGCTATCTGGGTGCCGACTTTGACCTCCGTGATCTGCCGGCGGCCGGCCAGCTCCTCGAGGAGTCACGCAACTGGCGGCAAATCAAGGGAGACCCATCGATCCGCGGTACCGTTTTTCTGCAACAGCGCATCGAAAGCCCGATGGACCGGCAGATCGCACAGGCCCTGGCCATCCTCGATGAGCTGATTGTCGAACGGGGAATGTTCCAGGTATTGATTCACTTTTCAAGCAGTCGCGCCACCGGTTGGTTCATTGACGATCCGTTTCGTTACTACCTCATCGAACATGAGGCACTGGCCGATCCCGACGTCTGCATGCTTTATCCTCCCCGACCATGGCCTGACGATGCATTGATACACCGGGAACAAGTCAAGCCCATCCTCGATGCCATGCGCGAACTGCGCCTCTCCGACCAGAGCATCTATCTGCGCTCGGCCTCGATCAACATCTTCAACGGCATGGTCAGCCTCACCTTCTCCTGCGATGGCTCGCACTACATGAGTTGCGATGAGTTCCTCAATCGCAAGGGCGACTTCTGGTCTGGTATCGACAGTTAAAAAGTCGGCGCTGGCGGGACGGCATAACTCAGCGAGCGGCATTGGGAAAGAACAGTCGTTCACCGCCGATCGCATAAGCAGCAATGCTGGTTTGGCCAGCCGGCGACACAATCCAGTCGATGAACTTCTGGCCATCGGCCTGCTTGACGTGCGGATGTCTGGCCGGATTAACCAGAATGACGCCGTATTGGTTGAAGAGACGGTTGTCGCCTTCGACAACAATTCCCAGTTCACCACGATTTTTGAACGCCAGCCAGGTAGCACGATCGGCAAGAATATAAGCATTCATCGAAGATGCCGTGTTGAGTGCCGGCCCCATGCCGGAACCGGTATCGCGATACCACGAGCCTTTCTTGGCCTCAAGATCGACCCCGGCAGCTTTCCAGTAGCGCAGTTCGGCAGCATGAGTACCGCTGCGGTCACCGCGTGAGACAAACGGAACTTGGGCCGCTTCGATACGCCGCAAGCCTTCAAGAATGTCCTTGCCCGCCGCCTTCGCCGGGTCGGCCTTCGGACCGACCAGCACGAAATCGTTGTACATCACCTCCTGCCGCTTCACGCCAAAACCTTCGGCAACGAATTTCTCCTCTGCCGCCTTGTCGTGCACGAAAACCACATCAGCATCACCGCGCCTGGCCAGGTCGAGCGCCTGTCCGGTACCGAGCGCAACCACGCGCACCTTGATGCCGCTCTCTTTTTCGAAGACCGGCAACAAATGGCCGAAGAGACCGGACTGCTCGGTGGATGTTGTCGAGGCGACGGTTATGAAACGCTCCTGGGCCTGAGCACTAGCGGCAAACAACAAGCCTGCGCCACAGAATGCAGCCATACAGCGACGGAATGGATTCATGGGATTTCCTCCTGAAGAAAGCTGCGTGCAGCAGCGGTTTGCGGTTGTTGAAAGAATATGGTGGCCGGTGTTTGTTCCAGCACCCGACCGCCATCGATGAAGATCACCTCCTCGGCAATGCGCCGCGCCTGGCCGAGGTTGTGGGTGGTCATGACGATGCGCGTACCGCTGGCGGCAATTTCCCGGATGATGCGTTCGACCTCGCGGCTGCTGGATGGATCGAGGCTGGCGGTGGGTTCGTCGAGAAACAGCACCTGTGGTTCCAGCGCCCAGGCGCGCGCCAGCGCAACACGTTGTTGCTCACCACCGGAAAGCCGGCGCGCTGGGCGCGCGGCGAGTTCGCTCAGTCCGACCCGCGCCAAAGCAGCACCGGCACGCAACCGGCGCTCTTGAGCGCCAACACCCGATAATTTGAGGCCATATTCGACGTTGGCCAGCGCCGTCGTGCGCAACATCACCGGTCGCTGGAACACCATGCCTTGCGACAAAACTTGTGGCCAGAGCAGGTGGCCATGGCTCGGTCGCAGCAGGCCGTGCATCAGGCGCAGCAAACTGCTCTTGCCGGCACCGTTGGGGCCAAGAATTGCCGTCCTGCCAGCGCCGACTTTCAGGCTGATCGCGTCGATGATGCACACGCTGCCTTCAGTCAAGCCGAGCCGATCCAGTTCGAGCCAGACCATCGTTATCCCCAGCGCCGCTCTGCCCACTGGCGCAACAGGAATGCGGCGACATTCACGGCCAGCACCACGGCAATCAGGATGATGCCAAGCGCGAGGGCCAGCGGCAGATCGCCCTTGCT
>CAJBAP010000307.1 GCA_903950295.1 uncultured Rhodocyclaceae bacterium | reverse complement strand
CGAAATAATCCTGCGGTGCCATGCCTACCGCCACGATGACTGGCATGTGGCGAACCCGGTGAAACGCATAGCTGCGCTCGTAGCCGTCCGGTGCCTTGAGTACATGGAACATCCCGGTCTTTGCGCCGGAGTCGAGCAAGGTCTTGAATTCAGCGGAAACCTTCTTGTCGCCGGTTTTCCCGGCCGGACCCTCGACCGGCGGGAAGCGGGTCACCAGTCCGTGGTCCAGTTGCCGGATGACGACCGAACCGTGTGGCCCCAGGTTGAGGGTGGACAGCAGGTCGGTGAAGTAGCCGACCGGCACTGCCGCCGAAATGACGCCGGCAAAGGAGCCATCCGGATTGCGGTAGGAACGGGTAAACGCGATGACCCAGATTTTTGAGACCTTGCCAAGGATCGGCTCGGTGATGATCAGGTTCTGCCCCGGATTGGCTCGATGCAAGGCATAGAACTCACGGTCAGCATAACTCGCCGGGGTCGTCCGATTGACCCCTTTGCCAAAGATAACTTCCCCTTTTGGATTGCTCAGGCGGAAAGCATCGACTTCGGGGTGGCGGGCCAGATGGATAGCGAGCAAACGCTCGACGGTGGCGTCTTTAAGTGGGCCCTCTGACGCCTGATGTTCGAGGGCATCGATGATGCTCAGCAAGGCCAGGTCGATGCGCCGGGCCGAGTCGGCAATGTTTTCCTCGAGCAGGTTGGCCAGGTTGGTCGTCGTGTTCTGCACCTGCTCGACGGTACGCTCGCGGCTGTACGACAGGCTTCGGACGCCGATGGCGGCGATGACCAGGTTGACGATGATCACGCCGACAATCAGCCAGCGCTGAAATCCTGAATTCGTACTTGGGTCAGGTAGAAGTTTTGTCTTGCGTGTTTGCATGAGCGGAGGGATTATCCTCCGGAACGAGGGGTTGATGGTGTGTCCGGCGCCTGCTTTTCAAGTGCCGGGGTCAGCAGGCTCATGCGGAAGCGGCGGCCCTTGATGCCGGTATCGGCGAGGCTGGCCAAGGCGCGGGCGGCAGCGCGGGGGTCGAGCGCGACGTAACAAGTTTCGTCGAAGACGTCGATACGGCCGACCTGATCCTTGTTCAAGCCGGCCACGCCGGTTAGCGCACCGAGCAGGTCGCCGGGGCGCAACTTGTCCTTGCGGCCGCCGAGGATGCGCAGGGTCTGCATCGCCGCCGGTGTTGCGGTTGCTGCCGGCGCCAGCGTGGCAAGATCGTCCCAAGATACCGGGCCGCCCTGCCAGGCCTCGATCAGCTTGACCCACTTGCGTTCGCTCGGTGCGCTCAGGGTGAGCGCCAGCCCGACCGGGGCGTCGTGACCGCCGCGCCCGGTTCGGCCGATGCGATGCGTATGGATTTCGGTATCCTTGGCGACATCGACGTTGATCACCGCATCGACGGTGCGAATGTCGAGGCCGCGCGCGGCGACATCGGTGGCGACCAGCACCGCACAGCTGCGGTTGGCGAACTGCACCAGCAGTTCATCGCGTTCGCGCTGTTCCAGCTCACCGTGCATGGCCAGTGCCGCAATGCCTTGCGCACGCAGTTCGGCAGCCAGTTCGCGACAATGGATCCGGGTAT
>CAJBAP010000306.1 GCA_903950295.1 uncultured Rhodocyclaceae bacterium | reverse complement strand
GCATCGATGTAGGGCACGCCGACGCCGAAGCCATCGACCAGGTCGGCCAGCTTGATGGCATCGACCGGGCAGGCCTGTACGCACTGGCCGCACTTGATGCAGGAGGAGAGAAAGTCTTTTTCATCGAGCGCACCGGGCGGACGCAGGCGCGAGCGTTGCGCATAGGCGATCGGCAGATAGCCGGACACGGCAGCACCGAGTACTCCGCCGGTGAGCAGAATGGTGCGCAGCACGCGGCGGCGCGCCTGCTGCTGGCGTTCCTTCGACAGCGGCGGCTTGGCAGCGGGCGCCGTCTCCGTGTTACGCGGCGTGTCGGCTGATGCCGTCTCGCCAGCGCCGACTTTTTCTTCTTCGCTCATCCCTCAGTCATCCTGTTGGTCCTCTGCGGTTTGACATAGAGCGGTATTTCGTCTTTCGCCTGCAGTTCTGGGGTGGAGAAGGGCGCCAGGCGCTCGAGAAAATCGAGTAGTTCGAGCACCGGCGACGTCTTGAAGAAGCGCGCAACCGGCATCTCCATCCAGAGTTGGTCGGCATAGGCATACAGTTCGTAGGGCGTGTCGCCAATCCCGTCGTGATTGCGGTCGAAACCCTGGTAGTCGTCCCAGTAATTGCCGCGCCACTGGTTCAGCCCGCCTGCGCCACGGCCTGACTGGATCACGTGATTGAGGTTGCCCTCCATAATATTGCCGGTGGCGATGTTGCCGCCCAGTTCGCTGGTGAACTGGAAGCCGATGCCGTTGTAGGCGATACGGTTGTTCTTGAAGCGAATCGTGGTGTTGGGCTGGAAGGGCGACAGGTCGGAGCCGATGCCCACCGCACAGTAAATGATTTCGTTGCCTTCGATGTCGATGTCGGAAGATTCCTTGAAGCCGAGGGCCATGCCGGCCGCCCCCGTAGCGTGGGAGATCAGGTTATTTTTCGCCGTGCCACCCTCGGCGTACATGAAGTAGACGCCCACTGCGTTGTCGTAGAACTTGTTGCCCTCGACGATGTTGTGGTTGGCGAACATGAAATGGATCGAGTAACGGCTGCGCATGCCGACGTTGTTGCGGAAGGTATTGCGGTGCGAGTACCAGGCCACCATGTCGCGCGAATCGGTGACCGTGTTGCCCTCGATCAGGTTGTCGTTGCTGTACCAGAGGCGCAGGCCATCGCCACGCACGCCCAGGTCACGCGGCTTCTTGGATTCAACCGTATTGTTGCGTACGATGCTCTTGCTCGATTGCTTCAGGTCGATGCCGAACAGGCAATTGTCGATCTTGAGATTTTCAATGGTGGCACGATGGCCGCGCACATCGAGACAGGCGTCATCGGTGTCGTGCGAATCGCCGGAGCCGGTGAGATGCAGACCGCGTAGTACTGCATCATCTGCTTCGAGCGAAAATACCGTGCCCTTGTCGCCGGCATCGATGGTGACATGGCCGCCACCGTCGATGGTGAGTTTCTTGGTGACGACGACCGGGCCGGCATAGCTGCCGGGCGGCGGTTTCAACACCGAACCTGCCGGTGCCGCATCCACCAGAGCCTGAAATGGCTTGAGGCCATGCACGCGCTTGTCACGTTCGTGCAGCATGAACTGCGGCTTGGGCCGGTCGACGCCGACGCGCGGGGCGGTCGACAAATCCGGCGTCGAAGCCTGCTGCTTCGCTGCCCCGCCAGCGCTGACTTCTCCGCGCCAACCGATCTCTTCTTGTGTCTGTGCCGTCACCAGCAGGGAGAATGCACCCAGCAGTAAGCCCGGCAGCAGTGCGCCCCAGCGGGCCATGTAATTCTCAGCCCTCGGCCTGCTCGCGCAACTGCTTGCGGCGCATCAGCAGAGCCAGCATCAGGCAGACGAACACCACCATCAGTAGCGCATAGCCCCAGTAGGGGTAGGAGAAGGTCGAGAACTGCGCCACCTTGCCCTCGCCGAATACGGTAGGCATGAAGGGTTTGACGGTGAAGGCGCCCCAGGGGTGCATGTTGTGGCCGAAGAACCACAGCCAGCCGGCGTAATCGATCACGAAGAAAACCGGAAGCAGGGCGGGGACCAATGCCAGCAACAGTGAGAAGCTGCGGATCTTCCAAACACCCAGCAGGATGATTGCCATCGCCACAACCATTCCGGCCATCGATACCTGAGTGGCGAATATCAGATTGGCTTTCCAGCGCTCCAGCACGTCGGGCTGATTGAAAAAGGTGCTCGCCTCATGATAATAATGAGCAGCGAAGGCATCTAATTGGCCCATGACGATCTGATCGACCACCATCCACACGGTTACCGCCGCGAAACCCGCAGCCAGAATCTTCAGTTGATTCTTGCGCTGCGTCGCCATGAAACCCAGCAGCATGACGGCAAACCAGCCGAAGATAAACTTCGACAAACGCAACTCGACCGGAGAACCCGTGGCGATAGGGAACATGCCGACGTAGTGGTTGATGGTGTTCATCTCGTGCACGCAGTCGAGGCCCTCGGCACCCTTATCGACGTTTTTCTTGGCGTCGAGAACCGGGTTGTAGCGCTCGTCGTCGTGGGCGAGATCCTTCTGGATGATCTCGTCACCCATGCGTGTGCCTTTGCCAGCCACCTTGCAGCCGTTGTAGACACCGTCGAAATGGAAGTGGATGCGAATGCCATCGGGGAAGGCATCAGGCGGATAGTTTGGCGCGGTGAGCGAAACCCACCAGATCGGGGCAAAGTAGGCCGCGATCATCGCCACCAGGGCGATCAGGGTCAGGCCGCCAATTAGTTTATTCTGTTTGTTGTTTTGGGCTTGCATGGTGATTCTCTGTTCTCATGAGGCCCTGCCCACACTTGGCGGGCAGGGTTGGCACCATCAGGGGAGGTGGCGGTGCCGGTACGACAAATACTTACTTCTTCTTGGCCGCACCCGCCTTGGGCTTGCACATCGAACCGGGCATCGAAAGGCTGGACTGATAGGCGGAGATTGCCACCAACTGATCGTTGGTGTAAGGCTTGATGATCTTGACCATGTCGGGGTTGGCGTTACGGCGCTTGCCGTCACGAATGTCGGTCATCTGGCGCAGCAGGTACTTGTAGTGCTGGCCGGCAATGACGGGGTAGAATTTTTCCTTCAGACCTTCGCCGTTGGCGCCATGACAGGTCTTGCACTCTTTCTCATAGAGATCCCTGCCTGCGGCAACCTGCTTGGCGGCATCGGGGCCTTCATACACGCCATGATCGATCGGAATGCACAGCTTTTCGATGTAGGCCGAAACGTTGGCGAGTTCCTGCGCATCGACAAGTTCCTTCGCAAACGGGTACATGGTCGGATTGTCGCGCAAGCCTTCGCGGATGTCGGCCATCTGCTTGATCAGCACGGTGGTGTGCTGGCCAGCCAACTGCGGGAAGGTACCATCGGTACGCCCGGCGCCGGAGGGCAGGTGGCATGCGCCGCAAATCTCGTAGCCTTCCTTGCCGGCCTTGGCATCGCCTTTTTTCTGCAGGGCCTCGATCTTCTCGCCTTCCTGGGCATTCCATTTGTAATCCTTGCCCTCGATGCCTTCCTTGTGCGCCGCAGGGCCGGCAGCGAAGCTGGCTGTGACAGGGATCAATGCGGCTGCAAGGGCCATGGCAATAATTTTTTTCATGACTACGTGTCCTTATATTTTCTGAAAGCGGTTCACTGTAAATTAAGGTATATCAGCAAGCATTGATATACCTCAACAGACCGGTCGACAGCTTACTTGAGTGTTGACAGATAGGTGGCCAACGCCTTGATTTCTTCGTCGTTGACAAGACCCATCACACCTTTCATAGCGGCGGTCTGGCCGTTGTTGCGCGCGCCGCTTTTGATGTCCTTCATCTGTGCCTCGGCATAGGCGGCGTTCTGGCCGGCGAGTTTTGGATACGGCATGTTCTTGATGGGGGTCTTGGCATCCTTGCCGTGGCAGGACCAGCAGGTTTTTTCCTGGAAAAGCTTGGCGCCATCCAGCGCCAGCGCTGGGGTTGAAACCACCAGTGCGGCAGCAATCAACAAGGTTTGTTTCATGGTTATTCCTCTCTGAAAAAGAAAACGGGGAGTAGCGTACCGCTACTCCCCGAGAGCTTCCTTGAACTAAATCAACTTACTTGGCAACTGGCTTGGCACCATTCTGCTCAAGATAAGTCTTGGCGCGCAAACCGAGGTCGGCAGTCTTGACCTGGTATTGCCAGATCTGCTCGGCCCAAAGGTTGGCATTTTCCCAATCCTTCTTGGCGGCGAAGCCTTCATGCTTTTCCTTCAGACCCTTGGTCTTGCCCAGTTGGTCGAATGCAT
>CAJBAP010000305.1 GCA_903950295.1 uncultured Rhodocyclaceae bacterium | reverse complement strand
CCATACAGGTGCTTGGCGACGACGATGGCGATCAACACGCCGCTGATGGTGAGCCACCAGGGGGCGATGGGCGGGAAAGTCAGTGCCACCAACCAGGCGGCGACCAGCGCGCTGCCATCGGTGACGAAGAGCATCACGGGTTTGCCGCGCAGTTACAGCATCAACGCCTCGGCGACCAGCGCCGTCACCGAGGCCAGTGCCAGTTGTACCAGGATGGCCGCGCCGAAGAACCAGACGTAGGCGGCAATACCGGGTACCAGCGCGAGCAGTACCCGCAGCATCACGCTCTGCACACTGGTGGGTTTGAGAAAATGGGGCGAGTTGGTCATCAGGCGCCGTCTTTCAGTTGTTCGGTCAGGGCGCGGCGGGCTTCGGCCTTGTCGACCTCCGCCTGCTGGATCGGCGTGAGCTGGTCGGTGTTTTGCGGGGCGACAGCTTCTTTTTTTGCGGCGGCGCGGGCCTGGGCGGCTGCGATCAAGGCCAGTTTGTCATCGGCAGGCGCCGCGCTGACGACAGTATTTGCCGTCTCGCCAGCGCCGACTTTTTCAGGATCGCCGGCCGCCGCCTTGGCGGCCTCTTCCTGTGCCAGCTTGGCCTTGGTTTCGGCCGCCTTGGCAGCCAGCTTGGCAGCTTTCTCGACCTTCTCGCGCTCCTCGCGGAGTTGGCGGAATTCGTAGCGTTCGCGCGCGGCTTCCGCGGCGGCCTTTTCGTTCTCGCGTGCCCAGATTTCGCTTTTGGCGAAACGGTAGTAATCCACCAGCGGGATGCGCGACGGGCAGACGAAAGCACAGCAACCACATTCGATGCAATCGAACAGGTTGTATTCCTGTGCCTTGCCGAAAATCTTGGCCTTGGAGAACCAGTACATCTCGAAGGGGGCGAGATCGGCCGGGCAAACCTTGGCGCATTCGCCGCAGCGGATGCAGGGCATTTCCGGCGGCGGGGGCGGGAACAGGGCGGGAGAACCGACCAGCACGCAGTTGGTCGCCTTGACTACCGGTACGCGGTCGGAGGGCATGCGATAGCCCATCATCGGCCCGCCCATGATGATGCGGTCGCTGTCCGGCTTGGCGCCACCCGCCAAGGCGATCAGATCGCGCATCGAGGTGCCGAAACGCACTTCGTAGTTGCGCGCCTGACCGACGTTGCCGGCGACGGTGACGATGCGCGAGATCAGCGGCTGGCCGAGTTCCAGTGCTTCATGGATGGCGCAGGCGGTGCCGGTGTTGAAGCACTGCACGCCGTAATCGGTGGAGCGCTTGCCGTGCGGTACTTCGATGCCCGTCAACACGCGGATCAGCTGCTTCGCACCGCCGGCCGGATAGCGCGTCGGGATTGGCACGATTTCCATGCGCGCCTCGCCGGTCGCGATGACGGCGGCACGCATGGCGGCAATGGCTTCGGGCTTGTTGTCTTCGATGCCGACCAGCACCTGCGTGGCCTGGGTCAGGTCGCGCAGGATGCCCGCGCCACGCAGCACACAGGCGGCGCGCTCGCGCATCTGCATGTCATCGCAGGTGATGAAGGGTTCGCATTCGGCACCGTTGATCACGAGCGTGTCGAGATGGCCGGTCTTGCCCGGATTGATCTTGAGATAAGAGGGAAACACCGCACCACCGAGGCCCACGACGCCGGCATCACGCAGCACGTCGCGCACGGCATCGGGTGGCATGTCGCGCCAGGGGATCGGTTGGCGCTCGATCCAGGTGTCCGCGCCATCGGGTTCGATGACGACGCAGAGTGCATCCAGGCCCGAGGTGTGCGGTACCTGACGCATTTCAAGGGCGCGGACGACCCCCGAGGTGCTCGCATGCACCGACGAGGAGACATTGCCGTCGGGTGTGCCAATGAGTTGCCCTTTCAGCACCTGATCGCCCGCCTTGACGAGCGGGTGCGGCGCGCCACCGATGCTTTGCTGCAGCGGAATCGCCAGTTCAGTCGGTGGAGCGAGCGTGAAGGCGTCGGCGATCGGCAGGTGGTTCGATGCTTCCTTGTTGTAGGCGGGTTTGACGCCACCGTGGAAGTTGAAGAGTTGGCGCGACATCAGGCGTGCGTCCTGGCGGCGGGGTGCAGCGAGAACACCGGATAGCGCCACTTCCAGTTTTCGACGTTTTCACCGATCGGCACCATCGCGATGCAATTCACCGGGCAGGGGGGCAGGCACAATTCGCAGCCGGTGCACTGGACGGCAACGATGGTGTGCATCTGCTTGGCGGCGCCGACGATGGCGTCGACCGGGCAGGCCTGGATGCACAGCGTGCAGCCGATGCAGGTTTGCTCGTCGATGAGGGCGACGCTCTTGGGCTTCTCGATGCCGTGCTCGCCCGACAATTCCTTGAAGTCGCGGCCGAGCAGGTCGGCCAGTTTCTTGATGCCTTCTTCGCCGCCGGGGGGGCAGCAGTTGATCTCGGCATCGCCCTTGGCAATGGCTTCGGCATACGGTTTGCAGCCGGGGTAGCCGCACTGGCCGCATTGCGTCTGCGGCAGGATGGCGTCGATCTTCTCGACCAGCGGATCGCCCTCGACCTTGAACTTGATCGAGGCGTAACCGAGTGCCGCACCCAGCAGCACGGCACCCAGCGCCATGACGAGAATCGCGATGAGCATTATGCTTTCGCCATTACTTGTACTTGTCCAGGCCCGCGAAGCCCATGAAGGCCAGGCTCATGATGCCGGCGGTGATCATGGCGATGGCGGTGCCGCGAAAATGTACCGGCACGTCAGCGCCTTCGAGGCGTTCGCGGATACCGGCGAACAAGATCAGCGCCAAGGTAAAACCAATCGCCGAGCCGAGGCCGAACATCATCGACTCGATGAAGTTATGGCGCATGCCGATGTTGAGCAGCGGTACGCCCAGCACCGCGCAGTTGGTGGTGATGAGCGGCAGGTAGATGCCCAGCACCTGGTGCAGCAAGGGACTGGTTTTCTGGATGATCAGTTCGGTGAGCTGGACGATCGAGGCGATGGTGACGATGAACGACAGCGTGCGCAGGTAGGTCAGGTCGTTCGGAATCAGCAGCCAGTTGTCGATCACGTAGCTGGTGCCGCTGGCCAGTGTCAGCACAAAAGTGGTGGCCGCCCCCATGCCGATGGCGGTTTCCAGCTTTTTCGACACCCCCATGAAGGGGCACAGGCCGAGGACGCGGACGAAGACGACGTTATTGACGAGAACGGCGCCGAGGATGATGAAAAGATAGCTGGTCATG
>CAJBAP010000304.1 GCA_903950295.1 uncultured Rhodocyclaceae bacterium | reverse complement strand
CGGTAGCGGGACGGCATCAGTGGCGGCCATGACGCTCGAACACTACCCCGGCATGACCGAACAGTCTCTGGCGGAGATCGTGACCACGGCGCGCAGTCGCTGGGAACTGCGTGCGGTACGTGTTATTCACCGCATCGGCCGATTGTTGCCGGGCGATCGTATCGTTTTTGTGGGGGTGTCTTCCAGCCATCGCGGCGATGCCTTCGCGGCCTGCGAATTCATCATGGACTACCTGAAGACGCAGGCGCCATTCTGGAAGAAAGAAGAATCTCCAGACGGACCAACCGGCGGTCGTTGGGTGGATGCGCGCGAGGCTGACGACCTCGCCGTCCGGCGTTGGCAGGACAGCGAGGAAGGCTGAAGCAGATTACTTCTTCTTGGTGGTGCTTTTTTGCGCCATCTCGTTCATGCCGGCAAACGCCGCTGTCGAAGCTTGGGTCATCTGCTGGAACGCACTGTTGGCCGTGGCCATCGCTTGCTGCATGACCTCCATAACATTTGCGTTCTGGCCGCCGGGAAGGCCGGGCAGAGTCTTGAAGAAGCCCTGAAACGCATCAATCATATCCTGGCTGCCGGAGGCCAGTTGCTCGGTGAGCATGCGCGAAAACTCGGTGCGGGCATCGTTGCCAATCTCTGCCACTCTTTGTGCCGTCACCATCATTTTTTGCGCCGTGTCCTGAGCGTACTGATTGCGCAGCTGCAGAACTTCCTGCGGATCCTTGGCGGTTGTCTGGGCACGGGCATTTTCAACGCCCTGCTGGAACAGTTCGCGTGCCAACTCGCTCTGCAATGCCATCACGCGCTGTGAGTTCTCGATGGACATCTGGGCCAGACGCATCGCGGCTTCCATGTTCTTGCGATTCAGTTCGCTGAAGTTCTCATTTTTTCCTGCCATGTTCCACTCCTTTATTAGTAAGTTCGTGCGGATGACCTCTGTGGCAACTCTAGCACGACCGGCTGATGAATCTCTGACTGAAATCAAAAAGTTGCATCATTTTCCAACTGGCGCCTGGCCTCCTCGGCGCTGGCGTAGATGCGTGGTGGTACGCGGTGACTGGCGAGTGCTTCGCCTATTTTGAGGCGCAGGAAACTGCTGCTGGCATAGCGTGTTACATGGCGATAGTAGTGTTCCATCAGGCCGCTGACCATGTCGATGTAGGCGTCGGTGAGTTCTGGTTCGATGGAGAAACGGTCGTAATTGACGATGGCGTCGACGTGTCGTCCTACGGGCGCCAGGCAGGTTTCGACGGCTCGCTTGATGCGCTCGATATCGGCGTGAGTCCTGATTACCAGACCCTCGAAATCGACAAAAAACAGGTTCTGCGATTCGTCGAAGGCCAGTCGCTCCTCCAAGGGGCGCACCATGAATCCGGCACGCAAGTCCATCGAGTCGCTGGCGAATATGCGTGCGTCCATGAGCGTGGGGGCTGCATGCATGACCGGACGAAAATCCATGTGGGCGAGGATGTCGCGTTCGAGGTCGATGCCGGGTGCGATTTCGGTGAGCTCCAGGCCATTCTCACCCAACCGGAAGACACAACGTTCGGTGATGTAGAGCACCGGTTGGCCACGCTTCCAGGCTTCCGAACCGCTGAAGGTGCGATGTTCCACTTCCGTGACGAACTTGCGCGCCCGGCCTTCACGCAGGATGCGCAACTGACCGTCCTCGAGTGCAATCTCGAGATTGCCGGCAGTGAAGGTGCCGACAAAAACGACCTTGCCCGCGTTCTGTGAAATGTTGATGAAGCCGCCGGCACCCGCCAGACGCGGGCCGAATTTGCTTACATTG
>CAJBAP010000303.1 GCA_903950295.1 uncultured Rhodocyclaceae bacterium | reverse complement strand
GGGAATATTTCAATCGACCGCTACGTGAGACGCTGGATTCCGAAGCCTTGTTGCTCGCTCATCTGGGACAGGAGTCGGCGCGCCTGCAGGAGCGCTATCGGCGAAAATTTGCCCCTCCGGTGGAGGTGTGGGAGTGATGCCTCCCCTTCAAACAGCACAGACATTGCGCAACTTGGGCCGAGATCCGCCCGCGCCGTTCAGTATTGAACTTGACGATGGCCGATTGCTTACGGTGACCCACCTGCTGCGTACCCTCCCCGGCAAGCGGCTTACTGGGGCCGCTGTGCTTGATGGGAAGCCTGTGCTGGCCAAGCTGTTTATTGCGCAGCGTGGTAACGGGCGCCACTGGGAGCGCGAGCGCCAGGGTATCGAGGCCTTGATCGAGCACCATATTCAGACACCACAACCGCTCGCGGCGGGCAAGCTGCGAAATGGCGGCCATTACGTGCTGACAGAGTTTCTCGATGGCGCGCTCAGTCTTGCCGAAATTCATGCTACCAATACCCGGTTAGGACTTGCATTTTCGACACTCGGACGAATGCACGCCTGTGGCCTAGTTCAGAAAGATGCGCATCTGGGAAACTTTCTGCTGGGGGGCGACACGCTCTACGTCATCGATGGCGATGCGATCCAGGCCGCATCGTCCAACCTGGAGATCATGCGAAATTTGGCACTGTTGCTGGCGCAATTGCCGCCGGTTTGGGAAGCGTCGGCGCGCAATGAATTGCTCTCGGTCTATCGTGTTGGCAATCCCGCGGTAGAGCTGGATGCTCCACAACTCGCAGTTGAAATTGCCAGTGCCAGAAAATTGCGCCTCGCGGACTATCTGAAAAAATGTTTGCGGGATTGCAGCCTGTTTAAGGTCGACAAACGCCCGGATCGCTTTATTGCGATGGTGCGTGACGAAGTTGAATTGCTAACGCCGCTGGTTGCCGACCCCGATCATTGGCTGGATAGCGGCATAACTCTGAAGCAGGGTCGTACGGCCACTCTGGCGATGGTCGAGTTGGGCGGTAGAAAGCTGGTGATCAAGCGCTACAACATCAAAAACCCGGGACACGCCCTCTCGCGTTGCTGGCGACCAAGCCGGGCTTGGCATTCGTGGGTAGAGGGACACCGGCTGAGTTTCCTTGGGATTGCCACACCACGTCCCTTGGCCATGATCGAGCAACGCCTGGGCCCGTTGCGTAGGCAGGCTTGGGTCATTGTCGAGTATTGCGCGGGCGAAAGCCTTGACGCGCACTTCTCCCGGTTCGTCGAGACCGGGCCACCTGCCGCAGAACTGCAGGCCATCCGGGAGTTGTTCCGCAAACTGGCCGATGCGCAAGTCAGCCATGGCGATCTGAAGGCCACCAATCTGCTCCGGGATGGAAGCCTGCTGACCCTGATCGATCTCGACGCGATGCGCCAGCACGCAAGTACCGAGTCATATCTGCGGGCATGGCGGAAGGATCGCGCACGGTTCCTGCAGAACTGGCCGGAAGGTAGCGCCCTCAGGTGCGAACTTGAAACGGCTTTGCCCGCTGCGTAAAAATATCCGGGCTTATGGTTCCGTCGGTTCCCGGAATTGCATGGCATGCAGCCGGGCATAGTGACCGTCGATGGCGAGAAGCTCGGTGTGCGTACCGCGCTCGACGATCCTTCCCTGGTCCATCACCAGGATAACGTCGGCCTTTTCGACCGTCGACAGCCGGTGGGCGATCACGAGCGTCGTGCGTCCGCACATGGCCTGATCCAGCGCAGCTTGTATATGCTTTTCCGACTCCGTATCCAGCGCGGAGGTTGCCTCGTCCAGAATCAGGACCGGCGCATCTTTCAATAATGCTCGTGCGATGGCCAGGCGCTGGCGCTGGCCACCTGACAGCAGTACCCCGTTTTCACCGACCAGAGTGTCAAAACCCAAGGGCAGGCGTTCGATGAACTCGCTGGCGAACGCCGCCTCGGCAGCGAGTTCAATAGCAGCGCGGGACGCCCCGGCCAGATCGCCGTAGGCGATGTTGTTTGCTACCGTGTCGTTAAACAGGGTGACGGTCTGGTTCACTACGGCCACATGGCGCCGCAGATTGCGCAGGGTGTATTGCTCGACATCGATTCCATCGATGAGGATTTGTCCTTCGGTGTGGTGATAGAAGCGCGGAATCAGGTTGGCGAGCGTCGACTTGCCGCTGCCGGAGCGACCGACCAGCGCCACCATCTGTCCAGGTTCGATGCTGAAGTTCACTCCATCAAGTACGCGCTTCTCGGCGCCGGAGTAGCTGAATGATAAGTCACGGATATCGATGCGGCCCTCGACGTGTTCGCGCTCCTGCGTGCCAAGGTCGGTTTCTACTGGTTCGTCGAGTTGCTCGAAGACACTCTCAGCCCCCGCCACGCCTCTTTGAATGGACGAGCTTACCTCTGATAACTGCCGCGTCGGTTTGGGCAACAGACCGGCCGCGGTGATGTAGGCGATCAGATCACCGGGCGATGCTTCTCCCCGCAGCCATAGAACCAGGAAAAACAGCAAGCCCATCGCGCCATACACCACAAGTTGCATGATTGGCGTAGCAGTTGAAGATGTCCGGATCATGTGCAGCATCTTGTTGGTGTTGTTCTCGCTGGCCACCAAGAAACGTTTCTGTTCATATGGTCCGCCGCCGAAGCTGCGCACGACGCGATGACCCTGGATCGCCTCGGAGGCGATGTGCGTTACTTCACCCATTGCTACCTGAATACTCTTGGCTTGCTTTCGAAATTTGCGACTGACCTTGGTGGCCAGCAAGGCCAGTATCGGCAGGATGGCAACCATTACCATGGTTAGGCGCCAGTTGGTCCAGAGTAGGTAGCCGAACAGGAAGATCACAATCAAACCTTCACGGATGATGACCTTGACGGCGTCGGTTGCAGCGCGCGTCACCATCGTGACGTTGAAGGTGATGCGGGAGATCAGATGCCCAGAATTGTGTTGGTCATAGTAGGGATCCGGCAGCGTCAGCAGGCTGTCGAACAGGGCGAGGCGGAGGTCATGCACCAGTCCCATCGAAACCTTGGAGATGTAGTAATTGCCGAGATAGGAGCCGATTCCCTGCCAAAAAGCGATCAGAACTACCATCAGAGGCACGGCCTGCATCATCTGCAAGCCGTCGAGCAAGGGCAGGCCCGTGATGATCGCCTTCTGCGGGTCGGCCAGCCCATCGACGAAATATTTCAGCATGGCGGCCAGCATCGGTTGCGATGAGGCGTAGATGCCGAAACCCAGAATGCTGATGGCGAACGACCCCACATGGGGTTTCACGTAGCCCAGCAGGCGCAGATAGATGGTGAGGCTGGACTTACTGGGGGTTGCTTCCATTGGAAAAAATCCGGAGAAGTGTTGTTTGGTCAGAATCAGCCGGCGACCAGCGGAATACCTCACGCAACGCGGGACTATCCGGACCGAACAGCACGGGGTATTTTTCGGTTGAAGATATCGCAAGGAGAAGCGGTTCTGAGTTGTTGGTCAGGCGCAACGCCTCGTTCTCACTGATCCAGGGTCGATAGGTACCTAGGTGGATTTGCAGAGTGACAGGTGTGTCGAGGTGCTGTATCGACTGCAGGTCGAGTCCGCTGCTTGCCAGCGCAAACCCAGCTTGGTCGGTTGCCACGGAGTAACGCACCTCTTTGTTTTTCATCGCCTTGGCATGGTAGTTCCAATAAACCATCCAGGTCAAAAGGACAATGGCTGCTGCTGTGGCGGCTGCCACGCGGCGGAGTCCGATATGCGTGCCCAGACGCACCATTTCCCGGCCCGCGAGCAAGGCGGCTGCCGGCCAGAGTGGTACGAGCAGGTCGGCACGGAAATGCGCACCGAGCGAAAACAGCAACAGCCCCACGGTAACCCAGACAAACAGGAAGCGCTCAAAGCGACGTTCCGATGCATCTACCGCCGGCCGCCGAACGACCCGCCACAGGCCATAGCAGGTAAAGAGGCTGAAGGGCAGAAAGCGCACGATGAAGAACAGAGCAGGTTTGTAGTAGTTTTCACCCGGCGTGATGTCCTTCCGCATGCCGGTTACCTGGCCGAACAGTTCGTCGAAGAACAGTTTGTCGATCAGGGCGTAGCCGTAAAAATAAACCCCCAGGAGCAGCCAGCCAAGGGTGAGGCCGAGAAACAGGCTTACGCCGCCCCAGTGCGAGCCAAGTGGCGGCGGTGCCGCCGGATCGGTACGCTTTTCCCAGAACCAGGCCAGCAAACCCGCTGCAGCCAATAGTAGCCCGAGCGGCCCCTTGGTCAGGGTGGCAGCAGCCCCGGCCACCCAGAACGGAACCCAGCCCCCGCCGCGCTCCCAAGCGCGGTATGCGGCAAAGGCCGCCAGAGTGATGGTCAGCGAGAACAGGGCATCGGTGCGCACCAGCGCGATATGTCGGGCCATCATGGGCGCCATAGCGCAGGCCAGCCCGGCAAAAGCGCCGGTTGCCGCACCAAAGCGTTGTCGGCCGACCCGATAGACCAGCAATGTCATCGTCAGCACGGCAAGCGCAGAGGGCAGCGTCAGCGTCAGTCGGTTGACGCCGCCGGCCAGGGCAAGCGTACCGGCGATCCAGGTGTGCAGTGGTGGCTTCGACATCAGCCAGCCCCGCACCTCGGTCTGGACCAGCCAGTGGCCTTGCCAGGCTGCATCCATCACATAGGCAACGTTGCGTTGCTGCGCATCGGCTTCCAGATCGGTGGGCCCGGTCAGGCGTAGCACGTAGATCACAAGCACCAAGCCAGTGAGCAATGTGCTCCAGAAAAGGGTGTTCTCCCCGAACCCGTTTTTCATTGCGCTCACAGGGCCCTTTGATTATCGCGCCGTGAATTTCGAACAGTTCTTGATGGCATCGAGAACTATCGGGTTGTTCTTTTTCAGCATTTCGGTAATTGCATCG
Organism: uncultured Rhodocyclaceae bacterium; assembly: GCA_903950295.1. The sequence continues at coordinate 9,263 of CAJBAP010000303.1, read as the reverse complement.
CCTGAATATGGAGCATCTTTCATGTCCGTTGGAGACCAATTATCCGTACCCCGGTTAGCGTAGGGAATGCGGTATTTCATGTCTTTCGTAATTACGCTGATGCTGTGCCAGTCGCTGCTCACGACAAACAGGCGATCCGCTATCTCGAAAAGATTTGTCCCCAGCGAGTAACTTCCCGAATCCTTCGGTGCCCCCAAGAGTTGCAAGAGGGTGGTGCCAATATCCAGATGGCTGCTGACATCATTGATGACGCGGGGTTCGCGTCCCGGCATCCACATCACCAGAGGGGTGCGGATCTGTTCGTCGACGAAGTCGGAATTGTGTCCCCATGCCCCTTTCTCCATGAACTCCTCGCCATGATCACCGGTAACGATGACAATGGTGTTATCGAGCAGTCCCTGCTTTTCAAGTTCAGCGTAAATCCGACCCATTTGTACGTCGATCCAGTGCGCCGCATTGGTATAGCGATTGAGCAACTGATCGATGTTGGGCGTCAGTGATTCCCGGCTCATGGCACCGTAGTTCACGCTCTCGAGATAGGGCTTGGCGATGATGGCAGAATCCGGGAAGGTGTAGCGCGCGTGAGTTGACTCGATGAAGAAGAAGCTCATGAAGGGGCGGGTGGTATCCCGCAGCTTCAGAAACTCGATCAGGGCAGTGGTGTTTTGCTGATCGTGTTCCCACGGGGGCATGCTGCCCTTGCTTTCATGTAATGCGTCGACAGGAATTTTCGCGAAAAGCGTTTTGTCGAATTCAGGGTAGGAGAATTTTGCGCTGGTGCGGATATCGAACTGGTAGCCCAGTTCCTGCATGCGATCCATCAGTAACGGGCTTCTTTGGGCATAGAGGAAATTCGACCAGTAGGATCCATAAAGCCCATAGAACAAGCCGAAGAGTCCTTCACGGGTACCGTTGCCGCTTGAATAGTGGTGGGTGAAGTGTTGGCTTTTTTGCGCCAGGCGCCAGGTGTTGGGCATGATCTCCCGGGTCATGCGATCCCAGCGCAAGGACTCCGCGACCAGTATCACGACGTTGGGTGGACGCGCGACAGGTGCGTATTCGATCTTGCCAATCGGATAATTCAGGCGACCACCATTGAGTTCTACCGCCATCTTGTCTGCCCTGCGGGCTGGTTCGATGCCCAATTTCATGGCCGCGGTGCGGAAGGTGGTGCGCCCGTAAAAGGGATAAACCTTGCTGGCATTCAAAATGTTGCCATCATTCCTGATGTCGGCCATGCCATAGACCACACGTTCGCCAATCATCAAGCTTGCCAGTACTGCCAGTGCCACCCGCCACCTGATGGGAAGGTATTTTCTGGCCGCCATCCAAATACTGATCGGCCACAGCAAAAACTGCAGCAGGATGTGGCCCAGTGAGGTAATGGCAATGGACAGATAGGTATCCCCGCCACCACCCAGGGATTGCACCCCGCCAGGTGTCATCAGCAAATTGACGACGAAGCCGTTGAAGTGGAACCGGTACAAGTCGTAGATGACGCTGTCCGACCGGATGAACAAAATGCACAGGCTGGTGCCGACAACCGACAGGGCGGCAACTATCCAAGATTTGGGTTTGACTAAGCGGCAAATCAGCAGGGCTGGCAACAACCCCGGCAAGAGATAGAGCAGGCTGTAGATAGACCAGGCCGAGAGATGGAATGCCGTCAGCAGATTCAGCCCGGTTACCGGGTTGCCTTCACGGTAATATGCCCATGTTACCGTCAGCATGTGCAGCCAGCTAAGGGCAACGAACAGCCCGAAGTTGGGGACTGAAGACAGGTAACCGGAGGATTTTTTCAGATACATAGGTTTCTTTATGTTGTACGGCGGCATCATTATGCTGCTGGTTGAGTGAGTTTCTGATCGATGACTGACATATTGACGCGCATTCGGCGCCTTTTTAAACGCAAAAAGCCCACATTGCAGGAGCGCTATCCCCAACATGAGATTGGGCGCCACACTTATGGTGGCCTCAGGGTGATCGACTTGGGTGAAGGTAAAAAATTGAGGGTTGGGGCTTTCTGCTCAATAGCGAATGGCGTGAAGGTTTTTTTAGGCGGCGAGCACCGGGTTGACTGGGTGACCACCTTCCCGTTCCCGGTTTTATGGAAAGATGATGCAGGATCTTTCGAGGGTCACCCCCATTCAAAAGGCGACGTAACCATCGGTAACGATGTATGGATTGGACTGGAGACCGTCATCATGTCCGGTGTTCATATCGGTGACGGTGCGGTGATCGGGGCACGTTCCGTCGTCTCCCGCGATGTTCCGCCCTATGCAATCGCAGCTGGAAATCCGGCCCGCATTATACGGATGCGCTTCGAGCCGCAGCAAATTGACCGCCTGCTGGCTCTGGCTTGGTGGGACAAGGACATTGACCAGATAAAAGCGTGGTTGCCGGAACTGCTCAGCGACGATATTGACGGTTTTCTGTGCAGGGCTGAGGGCCACGCCCATGCCATCCAACCAACAGGGAAATGAGGGTAAATGTCTGCCCAAAGTGTTAAAGCAGTAAGTGGGATCATCGTCAATTACAAATCTGCACAACATGTTGTCAGGTGCATCGATTCTCTCCGGTCGCAAGAAGGGGTTGCCCTGGAAATCATCGTCGTGGACAACAATAGTGGAGATGAGGATTTATTGCATTTGTCTGGTATTTCGGGTGACAACATCTGCCTTATTCGCAACCCGGAAAATTTTGGGTTTGCCCGAGCGAACAATATTGCCGCATCGAAAGCCAGTGGCGAATTCCTGTTGATGATTAATCCGGATGCGGAGTTTTGCGGCACACAGGATCTTTCCCAACTGTGCTCATGGCTGGAGGCCCACCCCGAGGCAGGCCTGGTGGGGCCGGAAATTTACGAGCCAGAGAAGAGCAAATACGTCAAGCCAAGGATGCGTTATCCAGACTCAGACTCGCTGAGGTTTACACCGGGAATAAAATCCCTCCCTGGTGATATTGCATGGCTGCTGGGTGCGTGTCTGCTGATGCGACGGGAGACGTTTACGGCGCTCGGCGGATTCGATCAGGATTATTTTCTGTACGGCGAGGATGTGGATTTGTGCATTCGAACAAGAAAGGCGGGACTTCTGGTCGGGCACTGCGAAGATTCGCATGTGAGGCACGTTGGCGGGGCAAGTGCGGCCACCATCCCTTCGATTGAAAAGTTTCTGCGCAAGAAACGGGGATATTTTCTGTTTTGCAACAAACACTACGATTCAAGGGATGTTCGCCACATTGCGCAGGGAATGCGAATATCATCGAAAATCAAATTGTTGGCACTAACCATACAAAAGATGTTTGGGTTTATCTCTGAAGCTGAACTGTTGCGACAACAGCCAAAGTGGCAAGCGGAACATCAGGTTTCGGGGGAGGTTTTACAAGGCATTTCAGCATCCTGACAAAAAATGAAACCATTACAAAAAAACAGCACGCAGCTACTTCACGAGGGAAAGCATCTTGATCTGGGGTGTGGTTCAAAACCCAAGAACCCTTTTCGCTACAATCGGTTGTGCGGGGTTGATATCAGGCTTCCGGAGGGCATGAGCGACTCGGTTGTATTCAAGCAGGCGAATTTGGCATTGAATCCGATTCCATTCGATGATTGTGAGTTCGACTCGATATCGGCATTTGATTTCATCGAGCATATCCCGCGAGTACTGCCAAAGCCGAATAGTGAAGAAACGCGTTTCCCGTTTATTGATCTGATGAATGAGGTGTGGCGTGTCCTCAAGCCGGATGGAATCTTTTATGCGGTCACTCCCGCATATCCGAGTCCTGAAGCCTTTCAGGATCCAACGCATGTAAATATCATTACCTGCAAAACTCATGAATATTTTTGCGGACATAAACCATTTGCCGCTATTTATGGGTTTCAGGGGAGCTTCGAAGCAATTGAAGTGCGGTGGGTTTTGAAGAAAAATGTGCAAACACAAACAAGCCCCCTCAAGCAGCGCATGAGGGAGTGGCATCGCAGGATATTAAAGGGACAAAAAGCTGGTCACTTGTTGTGGGTGCTCAAGGCCAAGAAGTAATGGTCTTAAGGCAAACCGTACCATGGTTGCCTGCATTACCGTCTTATCACTGCAAACCACTTACCGCTGCGGGGGCAAGGATGACGACCGCATCCCCTGCCTTGTTGGCAAATCGTCGCACGACACGCAAGTGGTTCGTCTCGACCCAGTCAGTGACGGCAGAGCTCTTGCGGGATTGGGACAACACCACTATGTCGAACTCGTTTCCCTCCACTGCCAGCTTCAGGCAGTCCGGGTCACACGTATCAATGATCCCATGCTTGTATGGCCAGCCCGCATAAAAGGCAACCACCGAGTCACTCACGTAAACCCGCTCTCGATTCGGCGTGTTTTGCGCCAACCACTGACCGGCGTCCTTGATGTAGGCCTTCTTGCCCGGAGATAGGGAGGCGACATTTGACAGCATGGTGATGAGCGCGATGGCAACGAAAGTTTTTTTAAGTTTTGGAAAGCGGGCCATCAAGGTGATAAAACCGGCGGCAACGTAGGGTACGGCCAGAAGATTCAGCATACTGACGTAGCGTGCCGACACAAATAGCTGGTGGACGATGAATGCTGCTAGCGTCAACAGGTAAAAGAAAAAAGCCCAAGACAACAAAGACCAGCGACCCAGCACGGTACGCAGGGGCTGGACCGCCAACGAATACCCCATGGGCAGGACAAAAACGCCGAGCATGTGGGTGAACTTGGCGGGGATGAACGCCAGCAATCCCGTCAGCAGGATGAAGCCGGACTCGCCCCGTGAAAATATCGGCAGGTTGGCGCCTAATGCATCGGCAGCTTGCTGAAAACCTGCCTTGATCTCGAGGAAGTTCGCCGCACTGGCATAGCTCAACACTCTTCCCGGTAAAACCACTTTGCCACTTGTCAGCAACACGAGCAGAACCGCCCCCATCGTCAATGGCAGCCAGGTGATCATGAAGCTGCGCCGAAGCTTCGACCCTCGGGGAGCGGAAAAGACCTGCCACATCAGCAGTGCCGGAAAGAAGACCGTCGCCTCGAGTCGAAAAAGAACCGCACCGAGCAAAGCTGCCTGACAGCCTAGTGCGTCCTGCCAGCGAAAGGAACGATCCTCCCATCGCATTGCCAGCCAGAACGACAGGGTACAGAAAAACCAGTAGCCAAACTCGCGGATAACAAAGTCCCGATAGCCGTTGTAGGCGGGCATGGCCAGCACGACGAGGCACGTGACCCAGGCAAGTTCCGGGGCGCGTCGGCGCACCAAATCGATCATGAGCGCGCAAGCCCCGGCGATAAACAGTGCATTCAAACTGTGCGCGACGAATTCCAGGTCGAGGCCGGTAACACGCCCAACGCCGGCAATGAGAAGCGGATAAAACGACCAGTCAAAGTCCGCTGTTGAGCCCACGCCCATCTCGATCAGGTTTCTGGCCGCCACGACATACAGCATGCCGTCACGGTTCAGTATCGGATTGCTCAGAACCGCAATCAGCGACAGAAGCAGGCTGGCAAGAAATCCTGCTGCCACAGGCGCTGCGGGCGCAGCCAGAAAGCTATTGGTGGTGCGCATACTCTTTTTTACTCGCGCCGTAGGTCATCCCGCTTCCTTCTGCACCAGCACATCTTCCATCACCAGAAACTGCAAATCCGACCCGAAGAACATGTTCAATGCGTCGGTCGGCGAGCAGATCATCGGCTCACCGCGGCGGTTAAGCGAGGTGTTAAGTACCACGCCGTTGCCGGTAAGTTTTTCCAGTTCGAGCATCAAGTCGTAGTAGCGCGGGTTGTAGTCGCGCTTGAGTACTTGGGCGCGCGAGGTGCCATCTTCATGGACGACTTCAGGTACGCGCGATTTCCATTCCTCGGCGACCTCGAAGGTGAAGGTCATGTACGGCGCAGGATGATCTGACTGCAGCATTTGCGGGCCGACGGTGTCGAGCATCGAGGGGCAGAAGGGGCGCCAGCGTTCGCGGAACTTGATCTGTGCGTTGATACGGTCGGCGACACCTGATGCGCTGGGGCAGCCGAGGATGGAGCGACCACCCAGGGCGCGTGGCCCGAATTCCATGCGGCCCTGGAACCAGGCGACCGGATTGCCGTCAGCGAGGAGTTTTCCTATGTGCTGTGGTACATCCCCTATTTTCTGCCATTGGGGTTGGGCCGGATGACGGGCGCAGGCGGCGATCACATCCTCGTTGCTGTAGGCCGGGCCGAGGAAGACGTGCTCCATTTTCTCGACGGGCACACCGCGTTGAACCGAAACGTAGGAGGCAGCGCCAATGGCGGTACCGGAATCCCCTGAAGCGGGCTGGACGAACAGTTCCTTGACTTCGCTTCGGGCGATGATTTTCTGGTTGAGCTTGACGTTCAGCGCACCACCGCCGGCGAAAGTCAGCTTGCCGGTTTCGCGCAGAATGTCGCCGAGGTAATAATCCATCATCTGCAGCGACAGGTCCTCGAACAGCTTCTGCATGCTCGCTGCGTAGTGGATGTAGGGGTCGTCGGCAATGTCACCTTCGCGCTTCGGGCCAAGCCACTCGATCAGCTTCGGCGAAAAGTAGTAACCCTTGCCGTTTTCCTTGTAGCGCCGCAAACCGATCACATTGACGTAGTCGGTGTTGACGATCAGTTCGCCGTCCTCGAATTTCGCCAGCCGCGAGAAGTCGTAGCGTGTCGGGTCGCCATAGGGTGCCATGCCCATGACTTTGTATTCGCCGTCGAGCATTTCGAAACCGAGGTATTCGGTGATCGCGCCGTAGAGGCCGCCGAGCGAATCCGGATCGAAAAATTCCTTGATCTTGTGGATGCGGCCATTTTCGCCGTAGCCGAAGAAAGTGGTGGCGTATTCGCCCTTGCCGTCGATGCCGAGGATGGCGGTTTTTTCCTGGAAGCCGGAACAGTGGTAGGCGCTGGAGGCATGGGCAAGGTGATGCTCGACCGGTACGATCTCGGTTTTGCTTAGGTCGAAACCTAGTTGCACCAGGCACCATTCGATGCGCTTCTTGTAGCGGTGATAGCGGCGGTTGCCGGTCAGGAGGGCATCGAGGCCGCGGTCGGGCGCATACCAGTAGCGCTTGGCATAGTGCCAGCGCGCCTTCTCGAAAATACTGATCGGGGCGAAGGGGATGGCGACCGCATCGACATCGCCGGGTTTGATGTTGGCAAACTCCAGACAGAACTTCGCCGCTTCGTAGGGCATGCGATTCTTGGCATGCTTGTCGCGGACGAAACGTTCCTCCTCGGCGGCTGCCACGAGTTTGCCGTCGATATAGAGTGCCGCAGAAGGGTCGTGCGAAACCGCGCCAGACAGCCCAAGAATAGTTAGTGCCAAGCTGAAAATCCCATAAGGTTATAGAAGGTTCCAACTCGAGCGGGTCAGCACACAGGTTTTGTAGTCTGCCGGTATGCCGCGTCCGAGCGACTGAAGAAACAAATCAGGCTTATCCATCGGCAAGGTCTTGAGGAAAGTCATGTCAGCCTCCCACCACCGGCTTGCCAATAGACTTGTGATCAACTCGGGGGAGTGCCGATAACGAATCACCTTGGCGGGAGTTCCCGCAACAATTGCATATTCTGGAACATCGCGGGTCACCAGCGACCTGGTTGCGATAACTGCACCAATCCCAATGCTGACACCTTCCATGATCATGGTATCCCGGCCAATCCAGACATCACTACCAATGGCCGTTCCCGGCGTATCGGTACTCTCTTCGTCCAAATCGTCAGCATCAAGCTGAAAGGGGTGGGTACTGACCCATGACAACGGATGGCCGCGACCGCCTTTCGATTGCCCGAGCACGACATTGTTACCGATCGAGCAAAAACGGCCGATGCTCCGCACGTTCAGGAGTTCGGAACCGCCTCTGACATAGGTCATCGCGCCAATGCTCAACTCGCTGAACCGCATTTTCTGGCAATGGATCGATGCCCCTTCTTCCAATACGAGTCTTCCGCCTCTGGGAATTGCCTTGATACCGTAGGTCAGCTTGATCCCCTGTCTTTTTAGCCAGTTTTTCGAAAGTCCGTTCCTGATGTAATCGATCAAGCTCACTAGGCCGGCCCCATACAAAGAGTGGAGTATACAGGCCGACCACTATAATGCGCCGGCCATGCGCATCCTGCTCGTCAAAACCTCTTCGCTGGGCGATGTCATCCATAACCTGCCGGTCGTCAGCGACATCTGCCGCGCCCTGCCGGATGCTGAAATTGACTGGGTGGTAGAAGAGGGGTTTGCCGAGTTGCCGCGCCTGCACCCCACCGTACGGCGGGTGATTCCCGTGGCGGTACGGCGTTGGCGCCGGGCGTTGCTGTCGGGCGCCACTTGGCGGGAGATCGGTGCATATCGCCACGCCGTAAGCCGTCCCGCCAGCGCCGACTTTTACGACGCAGCGATCGACACCCAAGGCCTGATCAAAAGCGCACTGCTCACAGCGCAGGCCAGCGGAAAAAAATTCGGACTGGCTGCCCCTTCAGCGCGTGAGCCAATGGCTGCACGCTTTTATGACCAATCTTTCGTCATCCCGCAAGGCCTGCACGCCGTTGAACGCAACCGCCGACTCGTCGCAGCTGCACTGGGCTATGCGCTGGATGATCTGCCGCTCGACTACGGTATTGACGCTCCTCCATTAAGCGCACCTTGGCTGCCGACGGGCGAATACGCCGTGTTGCTCACTGCTACCAGCCGCACCGACAAGGAATGGCCGGATGAACACTGGCGGGCGCTGGGCTCCGCCCTGATTGCCACGGGTTTGCGCTGTGTATTTCCTGGCGGCAGCGAGAGCGAGCGCTCACGCGCAAAGCGTTTGGCCCATACACTCGGGCGGGCGATCGCCGCACCGAAGATGAACCTTACCGACCTGGCCGGCCTGCTGGCAGGCGCGCGCATTGTCGTGGGGGTTGATACCGGCCTGGTGCATCTGGCCGCTGCGCTGGGGCGCCCGACGCTGGCGTTGTATTGCGCGTCTGACCCCATACTCACCGGTGTGCTGGGTACGTCGCCCCACGTCAACCTTGGCGGCCCGGGCGCTTCGCCCGGCGCGGCGGAAGCGGTGGCCGCAGCCTTGCAGCTGATCGGCTGATGGCGCGTTTTCTTTATACCCTCGCCATTCATGCCCTGTTGCCCTGGGCAGTTCTGCACCTGCTGTGGCGGGCGCGGCGGCAGCCAGAGTATCTGCGCTACTGGGGCGAGCGCTTCAGCTTCTATGCTGCCGTCCCGCCAGATTCATCCTTGATTTGGATCCATGCCGTCTCGGTTGGTGAAACCCG
>CAJBAP010000302.1 GCA_903950295.1 uncultured Rhodocyclaceae bacterium | reverse complement strand
GGATTCGGGCGTGGATTTCCTTGATGCGATCAATGCGCAGCACCGCGCCGGTGGGCGGGCGGGTGAACTTGTAGGCGCCGTGGCTGGTGCCGATGGCGATGGCCAGCGCGTCAACCTGGGTTGCCTTGACGAACTCGGCGGCTTCGTTCGGATCGGTCAGCAACTGGTCGTGCGACAACACGCCTTCGGCGCCGTGGCCATCTTCCTTTTCGCCCATGCCGGACTCGAGCGAACCGAGGCAGCCCAGTTCGCCTTCAACCGACACGCCGATGGCGTGGGCGATATCGACGACGTGCTTGGTGGTATCGACGTTGTACTGGAAGGACGAAGGGGTCTTGGCATCTTCCATCAGCGAACCGTCCATCATGACGCTGGAGAAACCGGAACGCATCGACTGGATGCAGACGGCCGGGCTGGCGCCGTGGTCCTGGTGCATGACGATCGGCACATCGGGATGAGTTTCGATCGCGGCTTCGATCAGGTGGCGCAGATAGGCTTCGCCGGCGTACTTGCGGGCACCGGCCGAGCCCTGCATGATCACCGGGCTGTTGGTTTCCTCGGCAGCTTCCATGATGGCTTGAATCTGTTCGAGGTTGTTGACGTTGAATGCAGGCAGGCCATAGCCGTGTTCGGCGGCGTGGTCCAGCAGTTGGCGCATGGATACGAGTGGCATGGAAGTCTCCTTGTGATTGTAGGTGTGGGGTTAGTGGGCGGGTCGGTGCTCACCGACCTTGATGATCTTCAGGGTATTGGTGCCACCAGGCTTGCCGATCGGCTCACCGATGGTGAGAACGATGAGATCACCGGCTTCGACGGCACCCGTGGCGATCATGGCGTCTTCAACATCGCGCAGTACTTCGTCGCGATCATGTCCGCTCTGGGCCATCATCACCGGGTATACGCCCTTGAAGATACTGACCTTGTAGCGCGTAGCCACTTCCTGCGTCAAGGCATAGATCGGCACGCCGGCATTGAGCCGCGACATCCACAAGGCCGTGGAACCTGACTCGGTCAGCGTGGCGATAGCTTTGACCTTGAGGTGGTGGGCGGCGAACAGCGCCGCCATGGCGATCGACTGGTCGATGCGGGTAAACACGCGGTTGAGAAATTGCGTATCCAGTACGGTATCTACCGATTTCTCTGCCTCACGGCAGATGCGTGCCATGGCCGTCACAGTCTCGACCGGATATTCGCCGGCAGCGGTCTCGGCCGAGAGCATCACGGCATCGGTGCCATCGAGTACGGCATTGGCAACATCGGACACCTCAGCACGCGTGGGCACCGGGCTATGGATCATCGACTCCATCATTTGCGTGGCGGTGATCACGAACTTGTTGTGCTCCCGCGCCATGCGGATGATTTTCTTCTGCAGGGCCGGCACGGCCGCATCACCAACTTCGACGGCAAGGTCACCGCGCGCCACCATGACGCCATCGGTAGCGTCGAGAATGTGTTCGAGGTTATCTACCGCCTCGACGCGTTCGATCTTGGCTACGAGCAGGGCATGCGAACCGGCAGCGTGCAGCAACGCGCGCGCCAGGCGCATGTCGTCGCCGGACTTGGGAAAGGACACCGCAACGTAGTCGATACCGAGACTGGCCGCGGTCTTGATGTCTTCCATGTCCTTGGAAGTAAGCGCCGGCGCGGAAAGACCACCACCCTGGCGGTTGATGCCCTTGTTATTGGAGAGTTCCCCGCCTTGACGCACGATGCAATGAATCTGAGTACCCTCGACATGATCGACATCCATGACGATGCGGCCATCATCAAGCAGCAGCACATCACCCGGACTGACATCGTCAACCAACTCGGGGTAATCAAGGCCGACGCAAGTGGAATCGCCAAGTTTGCACTCGGCGTCGAAGATGAAAGGTTCGCCGTTCTTCAGCAATACCTTGCTGCCGGCAAATTTGCCGACGCGAATTTTTGGTCCCTGCAGGTCGGCCATGATGCCGACGGTGCGGCCACTGCTTTCAATCAGGGCGCGCAACGTTTCGACGCGCCCGCGGTGATCATCAGCCGTGCCATGGGAAAAATTCAACCTGACCACATCGATGCCGGCCTCGACAAGGCGGGTCAGCACTTCGGGGCTGGACGAGGCGGGTCCAAGCGTTGCGACTATCTTGGTCGTGCGTTTTCTATTTGACATGTAGTGGCATCAGCCTTTGGCACGCTTCTCAAGAATATCGACGGCGGGTAAAGCCTTGCCTTCCAGGTATTCGAGGAAAGCCCCACCGGCAGTTGAAATGTAAGACACCTTGTCGTAGATGTCGTATTTCTGGATCGCGGCGATGGTGTCACCGCCGCCGGCCAGAGTGAAAGCCTTGGTATTGGCAATCGCCATCGCGACAGCCTTGGTGCCCGCGCCGAACTGATCGAATTCGAACACGCCTACCGGGCCGTTCCAGACCACGGTGCCGGCCTTCATGATGATATCGACAAGTTCCTGCGTCGACTTCGGGCCAATATCGAAAATCATGTCATCGTCGGCAACCGCACCGGCATCCTTCAGGACGGCGGGTTCGGCAGCATCGAATTTCTTGCCGCAGACCACATCGACAGCGATCGGGATGGTGGCGCCACGCGCCGTCATTTTCTTCATCAGCGCCTGGGCGGTCGGCACCAGGTCATCTTCGCACAGCGACTTGCCGACATTCTTGCCGGTAGCCTTGAGGAAGGTATTGGCGATGCCACCACCGACCACCAGTTGCTCGCACTTCTCGGAGAGGGCTTCCAGCACGGTCAGCTTGGTCGAAACCTTGGAGCCACCAACGATGGCAACCATCGGGCGGGCAGGATTGGCCAACGCCTTGTGCAGCGCTTCCAGTTCCTCGCTCACCAGCATGCCGGCACACGCCGTGGGGGCAAACTGGGCGATGCCGTAGGTCGAAGCCTCGGCGCGGTGCGCAGTGCCGAAAGCGTCCATGACAAACACGTCACACAGCGCCGCGTACTTCTTCGCGGTCTCTTCGACGTTTTTCTTCTCGCCTTTGTTGATGCGGCAGTTTTCCAGCAACACAACTTCGCCGGCGGCCACTTCGAAACCACCATTGACCCAATCCTTGACCAGACGCACCGGCTTGCCCAGTTTGGCGGCCATGACGTCCGCCACGGGCTTGAGCGAAACCTCTTCGCTCCACTCGCCTTCGGTCGGACGACCGAGGTGGGAAGTGACCATGACCTTGGCGCCGGACTTGATGGCGTGTTCGATGGTGGGCATCGAGGCGGTGATACGTGCATCGGAGGTGACCTTGCCGTCCTTGACCGGCACGTTGAGGTCGGCGCGGATGAATACGCGCTTGCCCTTGAGGTCAAGATCGGTCATGCGAATGAACTTGGACAT
>CAJBAP010000301.1 GCA_903950295.1 uncultured Rhodocyclaceae bacterium | reverse complement strand
CTGCGCGACGACCAACAGGTAGATCAACACGAGGCCGATGGCGTAGGCCGCGCCCATGTCGCGGAAGGTCTCGAACGTTACCTGCCATTCGCCGTCCCACTTCACCGCATAACCGGCATAGGGATCTTTCGGCTGCTTGATGAAGTATTCACCCAGCGTACCGCCCTGCACCAGCGGCAAGTCCTTAAGCTTGGCGCGAATATCGAACATGCCATAGAGCGGCGAGTCGAGCTTGCCACCCATGTCACCGGTGACATACACCACGGGGAGCAGATCCTTGTGATATGCCACCTTTTCACGCGGCGCACGGCGGGCCTCGACCACTTCCGAGATCGGCACCAGATTGCCGCCATACGCCGCCATGGCGCGCACCTTGAGCTTCAGCAAAGAGTCGAGCGAATCCTGTCGCTCGGCCGGCAGCGTGATGCGCACGGGGATTTCGTACTTTGCTTCGCCGTCATGCAGTGGCGTGACGTCCTCGCCGGTGAGTCCCATGCGCACCGTATCGACGATGTCCTTCTGTGCCACGCCCAGCAGAGCGGCTTTGGCCTGGTTGACCCGCAGCACCACCTTGTCGACATCGGCGTCGATGCTGTCATCGACGCCCAGAATATCGGCTGCGCCTTCAAAAGCAGCACGAACCTGCCGGGCCACCGCAATCTGGCCAGCATAGTCGGGGCCATACACTTCGGCGACGATGGGCGAGAGCACCGGTGGCCCGGGCGGCACTTCCACCACCTTGGCATTGCCGCCGCTCTTTTTCGCCACACTCATGATGCGTTCACGCACCGACACGGCGATCTCGTGACTCTGCCGGTCGCGATGGTGCTTGTCGACCAGGTTCACCTGGATGTCGCCCATCTCGGGGTTGGCGCGCAGGTAATACTGGCGCACCAGGCCGTTGAAGTTGATCGGGCTGGCCGTGCCGGCGTAGGCCTGGTAATCCTTGATTTCGGGCACCTGTGCCAACTCGGCCGCCATCGCGCGCAACACACGCGCCGTCTCCTCGACCGGCGTGCCGACCGGCATGTCGAGTACCACCTGAAATTCGCTCTTGTTGTCGAAGGGCAGCATCTTCAGCACCACCAACTTGAAGACCCCCAACGAAACCGAGGCCAGGATCGCCGCGACAATACCAATCCAGAGCATGGCCCGTGCCTTGCGGCCGCCCTGCGGATCGAGGAAAGGCGACAGGCCGCGGCGGAAGAAACGTTCCAGTTTCGTTTCTGTCACGACACCGCCATGCCCAGGCCCTTCATGCGCTTGTGGCTTCATCAGCTTCAGCGCCAACCAGGGGGTAATGACAAAGGCGATGGCGAGCGAGATAAACATGCCCATCGAGGCGTTGATCGGGATCGGGCTCATGTAGGGGCCCATCAAGCCGCTGACGAAGGCCATCGGCAACAGCGCCGCGATCACGGTGAAGGTGGCGAGGATGGTCGGTCCACCGACTTCATCGACCGCATCGGGAATGATTTCACCGAGCGGCTTGGTGGGATGCAGCGTATGCCAGCGGTGGATGTTTTCGACAACCACGATGGCATCGTCGACCAGGATGCCGATACTGAAGATCAGTGCGAAGAGCGACACCCGGTTGAGCGTAAAGCCCCACGCCCAGGAAGCGAACAAGGTGGCGGCCAGCGTCAGCGTCACCGCGACACCGACGATCACCGCCTCGCGCTTGCCCAACGCAAACAGCACCAGCAGCACGACAAAGGCAGTGGCGAACACCAGTTTGCCGATCAGCTTCTGCGCCTTGTCGGTGGCCGTTTCACCGTAATTGCGCGTCACGGTAAATTCGACGCCGGCGGGAATCACCGTACCCTTGAGGCTGTCCATGCGCTGGATGACGCCGGTGGCGACATCGGCGGCATTCACGCCCGGCTTCTTCGAAACCGCCAGCGTTACCGCCGGATACTCTCCGCTCTTTTCACCATGCCAGACATAACGGTTCGGCTGGTCGGGACCGTCGATCACCTCCGCAACATCGGACATGAACACCGGTTTCTTGTTGGACACGCCGACAACAAGTCGGCGTACATCAGCGGCAGACTCGATGTAGGTACCGGTCTGCACCAGCAGCTCACGGTTGCCGGCAACCAGGCTGCCAGACGGCTGCGAGGCGTTGGATACCTGCAATGCGGCCTTGAGATCTTGCGCGGTTACGCCGTACCCGGACATGCGTTCGGCATCCATCATGACACGCACCACATGGCCGGGGCCACCCAGCGTGGCAACGTCGCGCGTACCGGGAATACGCTTCAGCTCAATCTCGACCGCACGCGCCACCTGCTGCATCTCGAAGCCGGATTTGTCGGGATCGGCACTCCAGAAAGTCAGCGCGACGATAGGCACATCGTCGATACCCTTGGGCTTGACGAT